>NZ_SJUS01000003.1:0-167352 GCF_004337085.1 Exiguobacterium sp. SH5S13
GATGAGATTTCCCTTTGAGCAATCAAGAAAGACCCCTCAGAGACGATGAGGTAGATAGGTCATGGGTGGAAGCACGGCGACGTGTGGAGCTGAATGATACTAATCGGTCGAGGCTTTGATCTAGAAACGGTTTGAACTTGATGAGTCTTCAGTTTTCAGGGAACAATTCCCTTGTCTGGTGGCGATAGCGAAGCGGCCACACCCGTTCCCATGCCGAACACGGAAGTTAAGCGCTTCAGCGCCGAAAGTAGTTGGGGGTCTCCCCCTGTGAGGATAGGACGTCGCCAGGCAAACGGTGGTTCTGGAGCATTCGCTCAAGGGCCGCCGCTTTTTTGTATTTTGTATCGTGACTCAAATGAAGGAGAGGAATAACAGATGGCCAAGAAAATCAAAGTATACGTCGAGCCAAACGAGACAGTCGGTGAGTGTTTAGACCGAATCGCTCAAATGGGGTATCGCCCGGTACGAAGGATTGAAAAGCCTGTCTTTGAAAAAACGGGAACCAAAGACGAACCTGTTCATTCTCATCAATCAATCTTATTTGAGTGCGTCGCTCTCAAACCATAATGCCAAACCGTTACGAATGCGTGGCGGTTTTTTTGTTTTTGTAAAAACACCGTAAAGACGAACGATAAATATTCAGACAATTAAATTGTTCGCTGTTTGTTGACATATTTTCAAAGAACGAGGTACGATAGGCTTGTGAGTTAAGAAAATCAAATATTGCTCCATATAATCGCAAGGAAATGGCTTGCAAGTTTCTACCTGATCACCGATTCTGATCAGACTATGGGGTATAGCCGACATTTTTTTGTCATGGCCTATACCCTAAACTGTTTAATCAGTTTAGGGATTTCTTTATTTAAGGGGGACGTTGATGTGAAGGCAACAGTAGGTGTGATCATGGGAAGTTCTTCTGACTGGGAGACGATGAAGCATGCGTGCGACGCGCTAGAAGAGTTAGACATTCCATACGAAAAGCAAGTCGTCTCCGCGCATCGAACGCCGGACTTGATGTTCCAATACGCCGAAGCGGCTCGGGAACGAGGGATACACGTCATCATCGCCGGTGCAGGCGGGGCAGCCCACCTTCCGGGTATGGTAGCAGCGAAGACGACGCTTCCGGTCATCGGAGTCCCGATTCAATCGAAAGCACTGAACGGACTTGATTCGTTACTGTCAATCGTTCAGATGCCAGCAGGTGTTCCTGTCGCAACGGTCGCCATCGGAAAAGCCGGAGCGACAAACGCCGGACTGTTTGCCGCTCAAATTCTCAGTCTTCAATTCCCTGAAGTCATCGATCGTCTAGAAACGTATCGTCAACAAAAACGAGACATGGCGCTGCGCGGAACGGAGGAACTCGTCTAATGAGAATCGGGATATTAGGCGGAGGACAGTTAGGGCGGATGATGTCACTCAGTGCGAGCGCAATGGGTTACGAGACGCTCAGTCTCGACCCGAACCCGACGGCTCCGGCAGCCCAAGTCGCACCGAGTATCGTCGCCGGGTTCGACGACATCTCAGCGGCAAAAGAACTAGCAGGCCGTTCGGACATCGTCACGTACGAATTTGAAAATATCGACTCAGCGATGATTGAGGCGATTGCCGATAAATGTCCGCAAGGGATGGACGTGTTAACAGCGACGCAGCATCGTCTGTTCGAAAAACAGATGATCGAGGCGGCCGGATTGCATGTCGCACCTTACGTGCCGGTCCGATCGGTACGGGACGTTTACCGGGCCGAAGATTTGCTAGGACTCCCATTGGTCATCAAAACATGCCGCTTCGGTTATGACGGGAAAGGGCAAACCGTGCTCCAGACATCACAAGACGTACGCGCGTTCATAGAACAGTTCAATGAAGATGAATATGTCGCCGAGGCGTGGTTGCCATTCCGAAAAGAAATCTCGGTCATCGTGACGAGAGGCGCACATGAGACGACAACATTCCCAATCAGTGAAAACATCCATCAAAATAATATATTACATTTATCGATCGTTCCGGCCCGGCTTGACATGGACATTCTAGAAGATGCGCGCCATTTAGCACTTCAGCTCGCTGACCATGTTGGATTGATCGGTACGCTCGCCGTCGAACTGTTCGTGATGGAAGACGGCGAGCTATACGTGAATGAGCTCGCGCCACGTCCTCACAATTCAGGACACTATACGCTTGATGCATGCGAGACGTCACAGTTCGAACAACACATCCGCGCGATTACGGGCATGTCACTCGGACGGACGACTCAGTACACACCGGTCGTCATGGTCAATCTGCTCGGCGAACATATGGATAAAGTGAACCCACAAACGTTACCATCGAATGTTAAACTACATCTGTATGGAAAAGAAGAAGCGAAACCCGGACGGAAAATGGGGCACTTGAACGTGCTCGGCAGTACCGTCGAGGACGCGCTTCACACCATCGAACAACTGGCAATTTGGAAGGAGACCGTTTTATGATTTCACGTTACACCCGTCCCGAGATGGCGGCGATTTGGACAGATGAGAACAAGTTTGATGCATGGCTCAAAGTAGAGCTTTACGCTTGCGAGGCGTGGAGCGAACTAGGCGTCATCCCGAAAGAGGACGTCAACGTATTATGGGACAAGGCATCATTCGATGTCGAGCGTATCCTTGAGATCGAGCAGGAGACGCGCCATGACGTCATCGCCTTCACACGGGCCGTCTCAGAGACGCTCGGAGACGAGAAGAAATGGGTCCATTACGGTCTCACGTCGACCGATGTCGTCGATACGGCGCTATCGTACTTGATCAAACAAGCGAATGACATCCTTGAAGCCGATATCGATCGCTTCATCGACATCCTCGCCGAGAAAGCGAAAGCCCACAAATATGACATCATGATGGGTCGTACACACGGAGTCCACGCAGAACCGACGACGTTCGGTTTGAAACTCGCACTCTGGTACGAAGAGATGAAGCGAAACAAGAAACGGTTCATGGCCGCACGCGAGACGATCGAGTTTGGAAAAATGAGCGGCGCCGTCGGGACGTTCGCAAACATCGACCCGTTCATCGAGTCGTATGTGTGTGACAAGTTAGGGATTCAAGCAGCCCCGATCTCGACACAGACGTTACAGCGTGACCGCCACGCCGAGTACATGTCGACGCTTGCTTTGATCGCCACATCCATCGAGAAAATGGCGACCGAGATCCGCGGCCTTCAAAAAACAGAGACACGTGAGGTCGAAGAGTTTTTCGCCAAAGGCCAAAAAGGTTCGTCGGCGATGCCGCATAAACGTAACCCGATCGGTTCGGAGAACATGACGGGACTCGCCCGCGTGATTCGCGGTCATATGGTGACGGCATATGAGAACGTCCCGCTTTGGCACGAACGCGATATCTCGCACTCGTCAGCGGAACGGATCATCCTCCCGGACGCGACCGGCCTTCTGAACTACATGCTCAACCGCTTCGGCAACATCGTGAAGAACTTGACGGTGTTCCCGGACAACATGCGCCGCAACATGGACCGGACGTTCGGCATCATCTTCTCACAACGCATCCTGCTCGCCTTGATCGAGAAAGGCTGGTCACGTGAAGCCGCCTATGACGCGGTCCAACCGAAAGCGATGCAAGCGTGGGAAGAAGAGACGATGTTCCGGACGTTGATCGAGCAAGATGCCGAGATGGGCGCACTCTTTACGAGTGACGAACTCGATGATTTGTTCGACCCGAGCCATCACGTACGTCGTGTCGATACAATCTTTGAACGCTGTGGTTTGTGATCGTTGAGGGGCGCTATGCCCCTCTCACTTTAAAGGGGGACGATACAGATGGAAGCAATCTACGAAGGTAAGGCGAAAGCGTTATACGAGACAGAAGAACAAGGTGTGCTCCGTGTCTACTATAAAGATGACGCGACGGCATTCAACGGAGAGAAAAAACAATCGATTGCAGGGAAAGGCGTGTTGAACAACGCCATCACGACGCGTTTGTTCGAGCTCATGCACGACAACAAGATTCCGACCCACTTCATCAAGAAACTGTCAGACCGCGAGCAGCTCGTACGCCGCGTCGACATCATTCCGCTCGAAGTCGTCGTACGCAACGTCGCCGCAGGGAGTCTCGCTAAACGGCTCGGCTGGGAAGAAGGAACGCCACTGTTGTCGCCGATCGTCGAGTTCTACTATAAAGATGACGCACTCGGAGATCCGCTTTTAACTGAGGACCATATCCGTTTACTGCAAGTCACCACACACAAAGAAGTCGAAACATTGCGACAACTCGGGTTATGGGTGAACGATGTCTTGCTCGACTTCTTCGATGGACACGGTATCGATTTGATCGACTTTAAACTTGAGTTCGGTAAACTCGATGACACGATCATTCTCGCCGATGAGATTTCGCCCGACACGTGTCGCCTGTGGGATAAAGAGACGAAACAAAAGCTCGACAAAGACGTGTTCCGCAGAGACCTCGGATCACTGACAGAGACGTACGGCCAATTGTTAACACGCATAGGGGGAACTGACCAATGAAAAAAGTGAACGTGTACGTGACATTACGTGAAAGTGTACTTGACCCACAAGGCGTCGCCGTCAAAGGCGGACTCGAGCATCTCGGCTTCACAGGCGTCGAATCGGTACGAATCGGTAAAGTCATCGAACTTCAAGTCGCAGACGAGACGACCGAGGCGATGGTCCGTGACATGTGCGAGAAATTGCTCGTCAACACGGTCATCGAGAACTATCGGATCGAGATGGGGGTACTCGCATGAGGTTCGCAGTCATCGTCTTCCCGGGATCAAACTGTGACCTCGACATGTATCATGCGGTCAAAGACGTGCTCGGGGAAGAAGCGGAATATGTATTCCACACGGAGACGTCACTTGTCGGTTTTGATGGTGTGCTGTTACCAGGTGGCTTCTCATACGGGGACTACTTGCGTTGCGGCGCGATCGCCCAGTTCTCACCGATTATGAGTGAGGTGAAGCGATTCGCTGAAGAGGGACGTCCGGTACTCGGCGTCTGCAACGGGTTCCAAGTGCTCGTCGAGGCAGGACTCCTACCCGGCGTATTGATGCGCAACCGTGATTTGAAGTTCATGTGCAAGACGGTCGAACTGAAAGTCGAGACGAACGAGACGATGTTTACGAGCGACTATGCGGTGGGCGAGACGATTCGCGTCCCGATCGCACATGGAGAAGGCAACTACTACTGTGACGAAGCAACACTCGAGACACTGCGAACGAACGGCCAGATCGCTTTCACCTACACAGACAACCCGAACGGATCGGTCGCGAACATCGCGGGCATCACGAACGCACAAGGAAACGTGCTCGGCATGATGCCGCACCCGGAACGAGCGGTCGAGGCGATGCTCGGCGGAGAAGACGGCAAACGGTTATTCACTTCGATTGTAAAATGGGGGACACGACATGTTACTTACAACTGAACCGACAGCGACGCACATCCGTGAACAAAGACTGTATGCCACAATGGGGCTCACTGACGACGAATACGCACTCGTCGTCTCGCTCTTAGGCCGTGACCCGAACTACACCGAGATCGGTTTATTCTCGGTCATGTGGTCTGAACACTGTTCGTACAAAAACTCGAAGCCAGTGCTCCGTAAATTCCCGACGACCGGAAAACACGTCCTTCAAGGACCCGGTGAAGGGGCTGGAATCGTCGATATCGGCGATGGTCAGGCGGTCGCCTTCAAAATCGAGAGCCATAACCACCCGTCGGCCATCGAGCCGTATCAAGGTGCGGCGACAGGTGTCGGCGGGATCATCCGCGACATCTTCTCGATGGGCGCACGTCCGGTCGCACTCCTCAACTCGCTCCGCTTCGGAGATTTGAACGAATCACGTGTGAAACATCTCTTCGGCCATGTCGTCTCCGGCATCGCCGGCTACGGCAACTGTGTCGGCATCCCGACGGTCGGCGGAGAAGTCGCGTTCGACCCGGCCTACGCCGGCAACCCGCTCGTCAACGCGATGTGTGTCGGCCTCATCCGCCACGAAGACATTCAAAAAGGGATCGCCGAGGGGGTCGGCAACTCGGTCATGTACGTCGGGGCGACAACGGGACGCGACGGCATTCACGGCGCCACGTTCGCCTCTGAAGAGCTCGGCGAAGACGCCGATGAGAAACGCCCGGCCGTCCAAGTCGGCGACCCGTTCATGGAGAAGTTGTTGATCGAGGCGTGTCTTGAAGTCATCAAACATCCGGCCCTCGTCGGCATTCAAGACATGGGTGCGGCCGGTCTCACGTCGTCTTCGGCCGAGATGGCATCGAAAGCGGGCATGGGTATCGAGATGAACCTCGACCTCGTCCCACAACGTGAGGCAGATATGACGCCTTACGAGATGATGTTGTCCGAGTCACAAGAACGGATGCTCCTCGTCGTCAAGGCAGGACACGAAGACGAGATCGAAGCGATCGTCACGAAGTGGGGACTTCATGCGATCAAGATCGGCGAAGTCATCGAACAGAAAGTGCTCCGTCTCGTCCATCACGGCGAAGTAGCCGCTGAAGTGCCGGTCGACGCGCTCGCGGAAGATGCGCCAGTTTATCATAAACCGTCAAAAGTTCCAGCATACTACGAGGCGTTCCAAGCGATGACACCGGTTCAACCGGTCGTCACAGACGTGCTCGCGACGTGGAAAGACGTCCTCGCGATGCCGACGATTGCTTCGAAACGCTGGGTGTACGAGCAATATGACCATATGGTCCAAACGTCGACCGTCGTCGCACCAGGTAGCGACGCGGCCGTCATCCGAATCCGTGACACGGACAAGTCGCTCGCGATGACGACCGACTGTAACGCGAAGTATGTCTACCTCGACCCGCGCGTCGGCGGTGCCATCGCGGTCGCTGAAGCGGCGCGCAACATCATCGCGAGCGGTGCCGAGCCACTCGCACTCACCGATTGCCTGAACTTTGGGAGTCCGGACAAACCGGAAGGGTTCTGGCAGCTCGACCAAGCCGTCGAAGGTATGGCCGAGGCGTGTTTGGCACTCGACACACCGGTCATCGGCGGGAACGTCTCGCTTTATAACGAGTCGAACGGGACGGCGATCTACCCGACACCGGTCGTCGGCATGGTCGGTTTAATCACGAAGCCGGAACATATCACGACGTCACACGCCAAGACAGCTGGAGATGTCATCTTCCTTCTCGGCGATACGAAGCCTGAATTTGGCGGCAGTGCGCTACAAATGTTGCAAGACGGAAAAGTGAGCGGACAAGCACCGACGCTCGACCTCGAGATCGAGAGCCGTCACCAGCAAGCGCTGCTCACGGCAATCCGTCAAGGACTTGTCACGGCAGCTCACGACGTGTCAGAAGGTGGCTTAGCGGCGGCACTTCCTGAGCTCGTGTTCGGCACGGGGCTCGGTGCAGACGTCAGCGTCGACACGGATCTCGTGACGACACTGTTCAGCGAGTCACAGTCGCGCTTCCTCGTCACGGTCGCGCCAATTTACGCGGACACGTTCGCCAAACTGACGAAGGCGACACGAATCGGTCAAGTGACCGAAGCGACGCAACTGACGGTCCGCTCGAGCGATCGGTTAATTGAAATGGACGTCACTGAACTTGAACGTGTATGGGAAGGAGCTATTCCATGTTATATGACATCCGAGGCATGAACGAGGAGTGTGGGGTGTTCGGGGTGTTCAATCACCACGAAGCGTCACACCTCGCCTACTACGGACTGCACAGCCTGCAACACCGAGGTCAGGAAGGGACGGGTATCGTCACGGCCGACGGTGAACGCCTGCATGCGAAACGCGGGCTCGGTCTCGTCGCCGAAGTGTTCGACGAGCCGTCACTCGATGCCCTGACCGGACATCACGCCATCGGTCACGTCCGTTATTCGACCGCGGGCGGCAACACGCTTGAGAACGTCCAACCGCTCCATTTCAAATCGCTCACCGGGGACCTTGCGATGGCGCATAACGGCAACCTCGTCAACGCCAACGAGTTGAAGCATATGCTCGAGGCGGAAGGGGCAATCTTTCAGACGACGTCTGACACGGAAGTCGTCGCCCACTTAATCAAACGGAGCCGCGGCAACTCATTGAAAGAGCGGATCTCGGACAGCTTGGCGCGTCTCGTCGGCGCGTTCGCGTTTCTTTTCTTGACGGAAGACGCGATTTACGTCGGCGTCGACGTCCATGGTTTGCGTCCCCTCTCGCTCGGAAAGACTGAAGACGGGGCGTTCGTGTTCGCTTCAGAGACGTGCGCGTTCGACGTCGTGGGGGCGACGTACGTACGTGACGTCGAACCGGGCGAACTGTTGATGATCACGAAAGACGGAATCGTCTCAGAACGTTACAGTGAAGCAGCGGTCCGGGCGATGTGTTCAATGGAATACATCTACTTCTCGCGGCCAGACTCGATCATCGACGGCATCAACGTCCATACGGCCCGTAAGGCGATGGGGAAAAAGATGTTCAACGAGGCACCGGTCGAGGCGGATGTCGTGACCGGTGTCCCGGACTCGAGCATCTCGGCAGCCATCGGGTACGCCGAGGCGAGCGGGATCCCGTACGAGATGGGTCTCATCAAAAACCGTTACGTCGGGCGGACGTTCATCCAGCCGTCACAAGAATTGCGTGAGCGTGGCGTCAAGATGAAGCTGTCGGCGCTACGTGGGGTCGTCAACGGCAAGCGTGTCATCATGGTCGATGATTCGATCGTCCGTGGTACGACGAGCCGTCGCATCGTCAAGTTGCTGCGGGAAGCCGGGGCAACCGAAGTACATGTGCGCATCACGTCACCACCGATCAAACATCCGTGCTATTACGGTATCGATACATCATCAAAGGACGAGTTGATCGCGGCCACCAAATCGATCGAAGAGATTAAACAAGAGATCGGGGCCGACTCATTAGCGTTCCTCACATTAGACGGTACGGTCGAAGCAATCGGCCGACCGTTCGAAGGAAACTTGCGCGGGCAGTGTGCCGCTTGCTTCACCGGACTTTATCCAACTGAACTGGCGGAACTTGTGACAGAGACAAAAGCTTGAGGGGGACTGACGATGAGTTTAAGATATGAACAAGCGGGTGTGAATTTAGAGGCAGGTTATGAAGCGGTGTCACGCATGAAGCGTCACGTCGCACGGACGATGCGTCCAGAAGTGATGACCGGACTTGGCAGTTTCGGGGCGATGATCGATCTCGGCTCGATGCAATTGAAACATCCGATCCTCGTGAGCGGGACGGACGGGGTCGGCACGAAGCTAAAACTCGCGTTCGCGCTCGACCAACATGATACGATTGGAATCGATTGCGTGGCGATGTGTGTCAACGACTGTCTCGTCCACGGAGCCGAACCGCTCTACTTCTTAGACTATATCGCGACCGGAAAAGCGGAACCGGCGAAGCTCGAACGCATTGTCGCGGGTGTGGCCGAAGGCTGCGTCCAAGCAGGGTGTGCCCTCGTCGGCGGCGAGACGGCCGAGATGCCGGGCATGTATCCGGACGGGGAGTACGATATCGCCGGATTTGCCGTCGGTGTCGTCGAGAAAGAGCTACTCATCGATGGACGGACGATCGAAGCGGGGGACATCGTTCTAGGGTTAGCTTCGTCAGGTGTCCATTCGAACGGTTTCTCACTCGTCCGTCACATCGTCGAGGCGCAAGGGCTCGAGTACACGGATGAAATCGCGATGCTCGATACGACGCTCGGGAACGCATTATTGCTACCGACCCGCATCTATTCGGAAGCGGCGAAAGCGGCCATTTCGACCGGACTCGTCCAAGGGATGGCCCACATCACTGGCGGCGGTTTCTATGAGAACGTGCCGCGCATGCTGCCTGAAGGTCTTGGTGTCACGTTTGACGCATCAAGCTGGCCGAGCCTGCCGGTATTCGACTGGCTCGAACAAGTCGGCCACGTGTCGAAGCAAGAGATGTTCAACGTGTTCAATATGGGAATCGGCTTCATGATCACGGTACGTCCCGAAGACGTCGACACGGTACAAGCCGCGCTCGAACGGGTCGGCGAAACGTTGCATCGGATCGGCAAAGTCGAAGCGAAACCAGGCGTCCGGATTATGGGGGTCGACCAGTGAAGCGGTTCGCTATCTTCGCCTCTGGATCTGGGAGCAACGCCGAAGCGATTTGGGAAGCGATTGAGCGCGGCGAGCTGAGTGGACAGTGTATGCTCCTCGTCACGGATAAGCCTGAGGCGAAAGTGCTCGAGCGGGCAGACCGTCATCATATCCAGACGTTCTCATTCGAGCCGAAGGCGTATGCGTCAAAGTCAGAGTTTGAGTGGGAGCTGCTCGTTCTGTTAGAAGCGCTACACGTCGACTATATCGTCTTGGCGGGTTATATGCGTTTAATCGGGGATGTGCTGCTCGCGGCGTATCCGGGTCGGATCATCAACATCCATCCGTCGCTCTTGCCGGCCTTCCCAGGAAAAGACGCAATCGGTCAAGCGCTTGCCGCGAACGTGTCGACGAGCGGTGTCACCGTCCATTACGTCGACGCCGGGATGGACACGGGTCCAATCATCGCGCAAGAAGAAGTCGACATCGCGGGATGTGACCGCATCGAGGCGGCCCACCGGATTCAAGCGATCGAACACCAACTCTATCCACGCGTATTACAACAAGTGTTGAACCAACAGGAGGTTTTCAAGTGAGAGCATTACTGAGTGTGTCAGATAAAACAGGTATCGTCGAACTTGCGCGCGTCTTGCACGAAGCGGGCATCGAACTCATCTCGACAGGCGGGACGGAAGCGGCACTCGTCGCGGCCGGACTGCCCGTGAAAAATATTTCGGAAGTGACATCGTTCCCCGAGATGCTCGACGGACGTGTCAAGACGCTCCATCCGCTCGTCCATGGCGGTCTGCTCGGACGCCGTGATTTAGACTCACACGTCGAACAGATGAAACATCACCACATTGAGCCGATCGACTACGTCGTCGTCAACTTGTATCCGTTCAAAGAGACAATCGCGAAAGAGAACGCGACGTATGAAGAGGCGATTGAAAACATCGATATCGGCGGCCCGAGCATGCTCCGTTCAGCCGCGAAAAACCATGCGAGCGTGACGGTCGTCGTCGACCCGGCCGACTACGGCAACGTTGCCGCAGAGATTCAGAATGGCGGTACGTCGTTTGAGACGCGGCAACGACTCGCTTTGAGGGCGTTCCGTCATACGGCAGCGTACGACGCCTTGATTGCCGACTATTTAGGTCAGCAAATCGGCGAAACGTTCCCAGAACAGCTGACGGTCACGTACGAAAAAGTCCAAGACCTTCGTTACGGGGAGAACCCGCACCAACAGGCGGCGTTCTATAAGACACCGCTCTATGACGGCATGACGCTCGCCGATGCGGTGCAACTGCACGGCAAAGAACTCTCGTATAACAACATCCAAGATACGAACGCGGCGCTCGAGGCGCTCAGCGAGTTGACGGAACCGGCAGCGGTCGTCGTCAAACATATGAATCCATGCGGCGTCGCTGTCGGTCGGACGATCAGCCAAGCGTTCGCTCGCGCCCATGCGGCCGACCCGGTCTCGATTTTCGGCGGCATCGTCGCCCTCAATCGTGAAGTCGACCTCGAGACGGCAGAAGCGCTCCGCAACATCTTCTTAGAGATCGTCATTGCCCCATCCTTTAGCGAGGCAGCACTTGACCGATTGAAAGAGAAAAAGAATTTACGTCTATTGACGCTTGAGATGGGGCAGATGACAGGCATGCGTCTGACGGCAGTCGCGGGCGGTCTCCTCGTCCAAGACGGCGACGATATGACGCTCGACGATGCTTCGTGCCAAATCGTGACCGACCGTCGTCCGACGGCGGCCGAATGGGAAGACTTGAAGCTCGCGTGGCGTGTCGTCAAACACGTGAAATCAAACGCAATCGTCGTGGCGAAAGACGAGACGACGATCGGCATCGGTGCCGGACAGATGAACCGGGTCGGTGCGGCGAAAATCGCTTTCGAACAGGCAGGGGATCGTGCAGTCGGTGCCGCGCTTGGTAGCGACGCGTTCTTCCCGATGGGCGATACGGTCGAAGCTGCAGCTGCAGCCGGCATTACGGCCATCATCCAGCCAGGTGGTTCGATTCGGGACGACGAGTCGATTGAAGCGGCGAACCGTCACGGCATTACGATGGTGTTCACTTCAGTCCGACATTTCAAACATTGAGAGGAGCAAGAGGATGAACGTACTCGTCATTGGCCGCGGCGGCCGTGAACACGCGCTCGCATGGAAGTTGAGACAAGACGGGCATGACGTATTCGTCGCCCCGGGTAACTTGAACATGGACGGTGTGACGTGTGTGCCGATTGAAGAGACGGACGTCACCGCACTCGTCCGCTTCGCAGAGACCGAAGACATCGATTGGACGATCGTCGGTCCTGAGTCAGCGCTCATGGCGGGTGTCGTTGATGCGTTCAACGCGAGCGGACGACGCATCTTTGGACCGACGAAAGCAGCGGCGTTGCTAGAAGGCAGCAAAGCGTTCGCCAAAGAAATCATGCGTGAAGCGAACATCCCGACGGCAGCTTATGAGACGTTCATGGAAGCGGAAGCGGCGCTCGCTTATATTGAGTCAATCGGGGCACCGCTCGTCGTCAAAGCGGACGGTCTCGCAGCCGGTAAAGGGGTCACGGTCGCCTTCTCGCTCGATGAGGCACGTGCGGCGATTCATGACATCTTCACGACCGACAAGTTCGGTGACCAGTCACGCGTCGTCATCGAAGAATTTTTGGACGGGGAAGAGTTTTCACTCATGGCGTTCGTCTCCGGTGAACACGTCATCCCGATGATCACGTCGCAAGACCATAAGCGCGCTTTCGACGGGGACAAAGGACCGAACACGGGCGGGATGGGGGCGTATAGCCCGATGCCGCATTTAGAAGAAGCCGTTTATATGGAGTCGGTGGAGCGTGTGCTCGTCCCGCTCGCGCGGGCGATGGTGGAGCGGGGGACGCCGTTCGAAGGATTCTTATATGCGGGTCTGATTCTGACGGAAGACGGACCGAAAGTGATCGAGTTCAACGCCCGGTTCGGTGACCCGGAAACCGAAGTCATCCTCCCGAACTTGGCATCGCCGCTCCTTGACGTCATCGAGGCGGTCATCGCTAAACGACCGTATGCGATTGAATGGCTTGACGGGTATACGATTGGTGTCGTCGTCGCGGCCGCCGGTTATCCGGAACAAGCAACGACGGGGCAAGTGCTCTCAGGTTTTGAGCGCTTACCGAAAGATGTGCTCGTGTTTCATGCTGGGACGACGCGCGAAGGAAGTCACATCGTCGGGAACGGTGGGCGACTGTTCGTCATCACGTCGACGAAACCGACCTTGCTTGAAGCGAAGACAGCCGTTTACGACGCGCTCGAAAAGTTAACATTACCGCAAACGTTCCATCGTCGAGATATCGGCGGACGGGCGCTGGCGCGGATTTTTTAAAGGATGGGTCAACCCATCTTTTTTTTCATGCGAAAAAAAGGGAATACCGACTTCCTTGCTCTACAATGGTGAAGTAGATTGAAGGAAGAAGGTGGTCGACGTGCGCATTCGGACGAAGCTGATGATTGCGGTTGCCGTGAATATACTCGTGTTTGTCGGTGTCATCTTTTTTGTGATCCGTCCCTACTTTATCGAGAAAAGCATGGAGCAAGACCGTCAAACGGTCGAGAGTCAAATTGCGAGTGTGACCGAGACGCTCGCGAATCGGAAGAGTACGCTTGAACGGACACTCGTCGACTGGGCGGTGTGGAACGACACGTATACGTTCATTCAAAATCAGAACGATTCTTACATAGCAAGCAACATAGATGAGGAGTCGCTCGAAAACTTGAGTGTGCAAGCGATTGTGTACTTGAACCGTGAAGGCGAGGTCCACTATTCGACATTCCGTCAAGAAGACGCTCCGTTGTCTAAAACGGATCGGCAAACAATCATCGCGGAGATTACGAATCGGTTGAGCCTGGGACTAGAAACACAAAACGGTGTATATGACAGCGACTATGGACCGATCCTATACGCCAGTCACCCGATCTTACGGAGTGACAGGAGCGGACCGGCTCAAGGAACGCTCGTCATGCTTGAATTTGTTGACGTGGATTTTTTGGCAGACTTAAGCACCCAGACGAAAATCCCGCTGACGATTCAGCCTGTCGAACATAGTGAGACGAAGATGACGTTCAAAAACGAGGGGACCGAGGTCGTCGTGCCACTTGACACCGTCTTTCAAACGGCAGACTTTGAAGTCGGCTTTATTGTCGAACCGACCCATTACCAGAACACGATCTCGATGCTGAGGCTCGGGATGTTGTCGTTGCTTGCTTTAGCGTTAGGTCTGTTCTTGTCGCTTCTATGGACGATACATCACGTCGTGATTCGGCGGGTGATGGAAATCGTCGATGAGTTGAAACACATCACGGTCGAGCGGGATAGCCGGCTCCGTCTGCGTCGAGATCAACATAGCCGAGACGAGATCGAACAGATGGCGACGAGCATGAACGAAGTGCTCTCGGCACTCGAAGATACGCGGGCAGAAGTGCTCGATCGCGCGTTTCGTGATGCGTTGACGTTGCTGCCGAACCGGCTCGCCCTCGAAGACTATTTTTCGACCGTGAGGGGGAGCCATGAACGGATCGGTGTGATCGGTTTGGACTTAGACGACTTCCGACGTATCAACGACCAGTTCGGTCACCGTACCGGTGATGCCGTCTTGATTTACATCGCGTCGCGTCTCAATTTCTATAAAGAAGCGGGATTTGCGGCCCGGCTCGGTGCGGATGAGTTCATTTTCTTGCACCCAGATTGGACATTCGAAGAATTGAAGCCGATCGCGCGACGGCTGACGAAAGATTTGAAAGACTGGTCCGACGTGAACGGTGTCAAAGGAATGACGGCGACAATCGGTCTCGATGTATTCGCCTGTCGCGAGTCGCATCATACGTACGAAGTCATGATGGGACGTCTCGACGTCGTCATCCATGAGGCCAAACTGTCCGGGAAAAATCGGATCCTATCGTTCCAAGACATCGAGGATGGAAGTCACTATCTCCAGACGCTCGAGATGGAGCGTGACTTACGCTACGCGCTTGAACATGAAGAGTTCGAGCTATACTACCAGCCGATTGTGTCCCCGCGCCCGTTCGCTGTCCGCGGGGTCGAGGCGCTCATTCGCTGGAACCATCCGGATAAAGGACAAATTTCACCTGGGCTGTTTATCCCGATTGCGGAGCAGCTGGGACTCATCTCGGACATCGGGCGCTGGGTACTCAGGCAGTCCATATTGGAGATGAAAGAGTACGCAGCCCGCCATCACTTGTTCTTGTCGATCAACGTCTCGAAGCGTCAAATCGCGGACGGTTCGTTCCTTCAGGAGTTAGAGGAAGTGTTGCGTGACACAGGGTTTGACCCGCTCCTGCTCCATGTCGAAATTACGGAGAGCGAGGTCGGGGGCAACTTGTATGAGCTGCAACAGTTCATCCGTTCGCTCAAAGCGATTGGCGTCAAGATCTCACTCGACGACTTCGGTGTCGGCACATCGTCGCTGTCGTTCTTACAATCGCTGCAGCTCGACATCATCAAGATCGATCAAAACTTCGTCAAAGGGATTCCTGAGAACACGTTCGACCGGGCCCTCCTCGAAGGTCTGTACCAGACGTTCCATACGCTCGGGCTCGACATCGTCACCGAAGGGGTCGAACGTCCGGAACAGCTCGCGTTCGTGCTCGAGCATAGCGGTTCATTGATTCAAGGCTACCATTACAGCAAGCCGGTTCCGCTCGCGCAACTGGAGCATTATTTGAAGAACACGGCAACGATGTACGATTGGTGAAGGCGCCTCTGTGAAGAGGCGTCTTTATTATGTGAATTCCGTGTGAATTACGTTACAATTGGCAACATAGCTTGCAGGTGTTTCATAGAAAAGGTAAACTTGAAACAAATGAAAGAAAACGCTTACAATATTATTTTTTGATACTATTGAAGCGATTAAGGGAGGACTGGGTTCGATGCCTTTAAAACGATCGGCGCGGGCACCGTGGTCAAAAGCGATGATTCGCTCACAACTTGAAGTCGTGGATCAATTGCGACCACCTTCGCTCGTATTGACAAACGCCACATACTTAAACGTGTACGTGAAACAGTGGAAACAGGCTAACATATGGATTGAAAACGACCGCATCGTTTACGTCGGACCAGACGTGCCGGATTCGGCCGTCGAGACGGTCGACATGACCGGGAAATATATCGTACCAGGTTACATCGAGCCGCACGCGCATCCGTTCCAACTTTATAATCCGGCGACGCTGTCGAAGTATGCAGGCGAGCGGGGTACGACGACGCTCGTGAACGATAACATGCTTCTTTTTTTACAAGACAAGGAGCAAGCGTTTGCGCAACTCGAGGCGATTCAACAGCTCCCGACGAGCACGTATTGGTGGGCTCGACTCGACACGCAAACCGAGCTCGACCGCGACAGCGTCCTCGTCGACTCGGAGCGCGTCCACGCTTGGTTCAATCATCCTGACGTCGTCATGGCCGGAGAATTGACGGCTTGGCCGCGTACGTTAAAAGGTGACGATGAGATGCTCCAATGGATGCTCGACGCGGAGACGTGCGGTCTCCCGGTCGAAGGACATTTCCCTGGCGCGTCCGCGAAGACGTTGACGAAGATGGCGCTGATGGGTGTTCACAGCGACCATGAGGCGATGACGGCGAACGAGGCGTTATGCCGACTCGAACATGGCTATACGACGACACTCCGCCATTCGTCGATCCGTCCCGATTTGCCGGGCATGATTCGTGGGTTATTGGACGCAGGTCTCGAAGCGTTCGACCACTTGATGGTAACGACGGATGGTTCGACCCCTGGGTTTTATCAGGACGGCCTTCAAGACGCGCTCGTGAAGATTATGATCGAGGCGGGTCTGCCTGCCATCGAGGCGTATCGGATCGTGTCGCTCAACGTGGCGCGGCACTTCGGACTCGATCACGTCCTCGGCTCGATTGCGCCGGGACGGATCGCCCACCTGAACATCCTCGATGCGATCGATGAGCCGCGTCCGTCGGCCGTCATCGCCAAAGGCCAATGGATCTATCGGGATGGGGCCTCGTTCTTCCCGAACGAACTCATCGAGGCGGCGCTCGCGCTCATGCCGGCGACCGACGTCGCGATCGACTTGACGCCAAACGATTTATCGTTCAGCATGCCGGTCGGGCTCGATATGGTCAACTCGGTCATCATGAAGCTGTTTAAAATCACACACGACACCGGCCAAGACGAACTGCCGCGCGACTGCGACGAATCGTTCTTGATGCTGTTAGATAAAGAAGGGAAATGGCGGCTCAATACGGTACTTAAAGGGTTCGCCAACGATTTTGGCGGTCTTGTCAGCTCGTATTCGATCAGCGGAGACTACTTGATCCTCGGGAAGTGTAAACAAGACATGTTGATGGCGTTCGAACGGATGAAAGAGCTCGGCGGCGGGATCGTCCTCGTCGACCGGGGGGAAATCATCGCTGAGATCCCGTTACCGCTTTGCGGGATGACTTCGACAGAGCCGCTCGAACAATTGATTGTCCAAGAACAACGGTTGCGTGCCGAGCTGATCGCCCGCGGCTATCACTTCGAAGACCCGATCTATACGTTGCTGTTCCTGGCGTCGACCCACTTGCCTTACGTCCGGGCGACACCGCTCGGTATATACGAAGTTATGAAAAAACAAATACTATTTCCGGCAATTTTACGATGAACAGTTGAGTCCGAGCCGGTCGTGCTTTAGAATGATAAAGAAGTACGATGAGAGAGGATGCTTGCGGATGCAACTCGATAAATTACGAGGACGAGAGCTCGATCAGCTTTTTGAAGCGATTTTGAAGCTTGACACACTCGAAGACTGTTATCAACTATTCGAAGATTTAGCGACCGTGAACGAAGTGCAGGCGTTGTCCCAACGGTTAGAAGTGGCACGCCAAATTCGTGAAGGTAGCACGTATCATAAAATTGAAGAAGCGACAGGTGCTTCGACGGCCACGATTTCCCGCGTCAAGCGTTGCTTGAATTACGGGTCAGGCGGCTATGATCTTGCCCTTGAACGTCTACAACAATCAGAAGGTGACTCGTAAGAGTCATCTTGTTTTTGATGGAGAGGAGGGGCGAGATGCAAGATAAGTTCATGAAACGAAATTTACAACTGTTTTTCCGGAAGTTGACACCAATCCAGACGCTCGTGTTGATTTATAGCGCCGCGGTCGTCCTAGCCATCGTTTTGTTGGCGCTACCAATTGCGAGGCAACCAGGTGTGACGATTACGTTCACCGACCTCGTCTTCTTCGCGGTCAGTTGCGTCAGTGTCACCGGACTCACCCCGATTGTCGTGACCGATACGTTCTCGACATTTGGATTGTTTATCATTCTATTCATCGTCCAAGTGAGTGGGGTCGGACTGATCAGTCTCCACGTCATCATGTGGATTTTGCTCGGGAAACGAATCGGCTTCCGCGAGCGACAGTTGATTTTACGCGATCAAAACCAGACGTCGATGTCTGGCATCATCAAATACATCACTGAAATTGTCATCACCGTTATCGCGATTGAAGCGGTCGGCGCTGTCTTGCTCGGTGTCCATTACTTGAACTACTTTGACACGGCCGGAGAGGCGTTCCTGCAAGGCCTGTTCGGTTCGATCAGTGCGACGACTAACGCCGGATTCGATATTACCGGCAGTTCGCTCGCGCCGTTCCGTGAAGATCCGTTCGTCATCTTCACGCAAATCGTGCTCATGACTGGCGGCGCAATCGGCTTCCCGGTGCTCGTCGAGATTCGGACATATTTGACGAACCGGATCAGTCGCAAGAGTGGGAACTTCCCGCGTCGTTTTTCTTTGTTCACGAAGTTGACGGTATCGACGTTCTTCATTTTGATCGCCGTTGGAACGGTCGGTCTGTTCTTGTTCGAATACAATAACGCCTTCAAAGAGTTGCCGCTTTGGCTCGCGCTTTCCGATTCGTTGTTCCAGTCTGTGACGACGCGAAACGGAGGGCTGTCGACGGTCGACGTCAACTTGTTCTCCGAAGGCAGTATGCTGCTCTTATCCATCTTGATGTTCATCGGGGCCTCGCCGTCTTCTGTCGGCGGGGGGATTCGGACGACGACGTTCGCCGTCGCCGTGCTCGGGGTCATCGCGTTCATTCGCGGGGACTCGTCGATCAAGGTGTTCGGACGTGAGATCGTGCTCGAAGATATTTGGAAAGCGTTCGTGATCATCACGGTATCGCTCGCCGTCTTGTTGACGGGGGTCTTAGTGCTCACGTTCTTTGAAGACGCATCGCTCACGCGCATTTTGTTTGAGGCGTGTTCAGCGTTCGGGACGACCGGGCTTTCGGTCGGCCTCTCGTCGGAGTTTAGCAATGTCGGCAAATGGGTGCTCACGATGCTCATGTTCATCGGTCGGATCGGTGTCATCGCCTTCATCTTGCTCTTGCAACGGAGACAACCGAAGCGAATGTACAACTATCCGAAAGAATCGATTATCTTAGGTTAAGGAGATTGTGACATGAAGGCATTTTGGATCAATTTCGGTTACGTGTTCGCTGTTCCAGTGTTGCCGTTTATCGCCGTCGTGAACGGGACGGCGCTTTGTTCGCCGGATTCACCGCTACTCGATATCCCCGTGCTTGGCTTTTTCTTGGCCAACCCGCTCTGGTTCGTCCCGGTCTATGGTTTGTTCGCGCTCCTCGTCGCCAAATGGTTGACGGAGCGCGAGCGTAGCCGGACCGCACGTACATGACTTGCTTCGGCAAGTCTTTTTTTTGTCCAACAGATGCAACCTGTCCTAAAAATCGCTACACTAGAGAAGGTATCGAATGGAGGGAAGATGGATGGATTTTCAGACGTGGCGCCATGTGTTTAAACTGGACCCGAACAAAAAGCTCGATGAATCGGCACTTGCCGCGCTCGTCCGTTCAGGTACGGACGCGTTTCTCATCGGTGGTACGGACGGGGTCGATGCGGAGAACACGTTCGCCCTTTACGCACGGCTGCAAGGTTGCGGGATTCCGGTCGCGCTCGAGATGAGTCATCCTGAACACGCCATCCGTGGATTCGATCATTACTTTATCCCGACGGTGTTGAACGCCGGCACCGTCGATTGGGTCGTCGGTCATCAAATGCGGGCTTTCGAACGGTACGGCCATCTGTTTGACTCAAATAACGTGACCGGACAAGGGTATATCGTCTTGAATCCGGAAGCGAAAGTGGCCGCTGTGACCGGGGCGAGAGCAACGTTGACGCTTGAAGAAGTCGTCGCCTACGCCGAAACAGGTCATCATCTGTTCCGTCTCCCGTCGCTTTATCTCGAATATAGCGGCACGCTCGGTTCACCTGACGTCGTCAAAGAAGTGAAGCTGGCTTTACCCAATGCCCACGTGTTTTATGGGGGCGGCATCGACGGGAGCGACACGGCCCGGATGATGGCCGAATACGCCGACACGATCGTCGTCGGCAACATCATTTACGACAATCTCGAAGGGGCGCTTGCGACTGTGCAAGTAGTCCGTTAAAATAAGAACAAATGTTTGGAAATAAGGAAGGATACCCCCTATGTATAACTTAAGCGAAGAATTAGTCAAAGGCATGAACCCGCCACAAGCAGAAGCGGTCAAATATACAGACGGTCCGCTCTTGATCATGGCTGGTGCCGGATCAGGTAAGACACGTGTGTTGACGCATCGCGTCGCCTATTTGATAGCGTCGAAACAAATCGCGCCATGGAATATTCTCGCGATCACGTTCACGAACAAAGCAGCCCGTGAGATGAAAGACCGGATTGCCCGTCTCGTCGGCGGCGTGGCAGACGACATTTGGATTTCGACGTTCCACTCGATGTGTGTGCGCATCTTGCGCCGCGACATCGACCGGATCCGTTACGACCGTAACTTCTCGATTTTGGATTCGTCCGATCAGCTCACGGCGATCAAGCAAGTGCTCAAAGAGTTGAACCTCGATCCGAAGAAGTACGAGCCCCGGACGTTACTCGGGATGATCTCGAACCATAAAAATGAACTGCGCACAGCGAAAGACGCGGCCGGACTCGTCGGCAACAATCCGTACGAAAAAGTCATCTCGGACGTCTACACGGCGTATGAGAAGAAGCTGAAACACAACAACGTCCTCGACTTCGATGACCTCATCATGAAAGCGATCCAGTTATTCGAAGAAGCCCCGGACGTGCTCGCATTCTATCAGAAGAAGTTCCAATACATCCACGTCGATGAATATCAAGATACGAACCGGGCCCAGTATACGCTCGTCAAGATGCTCGCGGCCGCTCATGAGAACCTATGTGTCGTCGGTGACTCAGACCAGTCGATCTATCGCTGGCGCGGGGCCGACATCGCCAACATTTTGACGTTCGAGAAAGACTATCCGAGCGCGCACGTCATCTTGCTCGAACAGAACTATCGGTCGACGAAACGGATTCTAGAAGCGGCGAACGGGGTCATTAAAAACAACTCGACCCGTAAAGACAAAAACTTATGGACCGATAACGACGAGGGAGAGAAACTGCTCATCCACGTCGCCTCGGACGACCGGGACGAAGCGTTCTTCATCATCAACGAGATGAAAGAACTGCGCCAAGAAGGCATCGAATACGGCCAGATGGCCGTCTTATATCGGACGAACGCCCAGTCGCGTGGTCTCGAGGAAACGTTGCTCAAGTCGAACATCCCATACAAGATGGTCGGCGGCACGAAGTTCTATGAGCGTAAAGAAATTAAAGACATCCTGTCGTACTTGCGCTTGATCGCCAATCCGGACGAGGACCTCTCGTTCGTCCGCGTCGTCAACGAACCGAAACGCGGCATCGGCGCGGCGACGGTCGATAAGCTCGGCGACTTCGCCGGTATGCAAGGCGTCTCGCTCATGGAAGCGATTCGCGACATCGAACTGTCGGGTATCGCGCCGCGAGCGGCGACGAAGCTGACCGAGTTCCGCCAGCTTATGATCGACCTTCGGCAAATGGCAGACTATTTGTCGATCTCTGAACTGATTGAAGAAGTACTGAAGAAGTCAGGCTATGAAGAGATGCTTAAAATCGAGAAGACGCTCGAAGCCGAGAGCCGCCTCGAGAACTTACAAGAATTTCTCTCCGTCGCTCAAAACTTTGAGAAGGAGAGCGAAGAGCAGACGCTCGTCGCCTTCTTGACCGATTTGACGCTCGTCTCAGACCTTGACTCGCTCGAAGAGGTCGATGAGTTGCATCAAGTGACGCTCATGACACTTCACTCGGCAAAAGGGCTCGAGTTCCCGGTCGTCTTCTTGATCGGGATGGAAGAAGGGTTGTTCCCGCACAGCCGTTCGTTGAATGACCCGGAAGAGATGGAAGAAGAACGCCGTCTCGCCTACGTCGGCATCACCCGTGCCGAGAAGCGCCTTTATTTGACACGGGCTCAGTCGCGCATGTTGTACGGACGGTTCCAAAACAATCCGGAATCCCGTTTCTTGCACGAGTTGCCGGAAACGCTGCTCGAACGTTCGGGCAAAGCGAAAAAAGCGATGCCGTGGAATCCGGTCGAATCACCTGGGAAGTTGCCAGTCAACGGGTTCAGCTCGAAACCGAAGCCAAAAGTCGCCCAATCGTCAGGTGCCGAGTCGATAAGCTGGCAAGTCGGGGATAAAGCGAATCATAAAAAATGGGGACAAGGGACGGTCGTTCAGACACGTAGCGAGGGCGATCAGCTCGAACTTGATATCGCCTTCCCGCAAGTCGGGATTAAACGCCTGCTCGCCAAATTTGCCCCGATCGAAAAAGCGTGAGGTGATCGTATGGAGATGACAGAACACGTCGAAACGTTACGACAAAAGTTGAACCAATACGGCTATGAATATTATGTACTTGACCGGCCGAGCGTCCCGGACGCCGAGTACGATCGGCTCATGAACGAGTTGATTCAAATCGAGACGGACTATCCGGAGCTTAGGAGCCCGGATTCGCCGACGCAACGCGTCGGCGGTGCCCCGCTCGATGCGTTCGTGAAAGTGACGCACGATACCCCGATGCTCTCGCTCGGCAACGTGTTCTCGAAAGACGATTTGATCGAGTGGGTCGAGCGGATTGAAAAAGATCTTGGCTATGCCCCGTTGTTCGTCGCCGAGCTGAAGTTCGACGGTCTTGCCGTCTCGCTCAAATACGAAAACGGTCGCTTCAAGCGCGGGGCGACGCGTGGAGACGGGACGACAGGCGAAGACATCACGCAAAACTTGAAGACGATTCGCACGATCCCGCTCCGTCTGAATGAGGATGTGACGTTCGAAGTGCGCGGCGAGGCGTATATGCCGAAACGTTCGTTCGAACACTTGAACGACGAGCGGGAACGCCTTGGGGAGCCGTTGTTCGCCAATCCTCGTAATGCGGCCGCCGGGTCGCTCCGTCAGCTCGATTCGAAGATCGCGTCGTCACGAAATCTCGCCTTCTTCGCGTATGGGCTCGTCTCAAACGATGAGCTCGTCGCGTCACATGATGAGTCGCTCGAATACTTGAAGCGTCTCGGGATCGCCGTGAGCGGGGAATATACGACATGTCGGACAGCGGACGAGCTGTGGGACTATATCGAGATGTACGTGACGAAACGTTCAGAACTTCCGTATGAGATTGACGGGATCGTCATCAAAGTCGCCGCTTACGAAGAACAAGAACAGCTCGGTTTTACGGCCAAGAGCCCGCGCTGGGCCGTCGCCTATAAATTCCCGGCCGAAGAAGTCGTCACGACGATCGAAGACGTCGATTTCAGTGTCGGACGGACGGGGAAAGTGACGCCGCGGGCCCGGTTCGCGCCGGTCGCGGTCGCGGGATCGACCGTGACGTACGCGACACTCCATAACGAAGACTTCATCAAAGAGAAAGACCTTCGGATCAACGACCGAGTCGTCATTAAAAAGGCAGGGGACGTCATTCCGGCCGTCGTGTCCGCGCTCGTCAGCGAACGGACCGGGAACGAGGCAGAAATCGTTTTCCCGACCCGGTGCCCGGCTTGTGAGTCCGAACTCGTCCGCTTAGACGGTGAGGCGGATCATCGCTGCGTCAACCCGGAATGTCCGGCCCAACTGCTCGAAGGGCTGATTCATTTCGTGTCGCGACCAGCGATGAATATCGACGGTCTCGGTGAAAAAGTCATCACCCAGCTTCATGCGGCTGGCCTCGTCCATAACGTCGCCGATTTGTACGTCCTCGAGCGAGAAGCGCTCCTTGATTTAGAACGGATGGGTGAGACGTCAGTGACGAACTTGCTTGCCGCAATCGAACAATCGAAACAGAATTCGCTTGAACGGGTGTTGTTCGCCCTCGGGATTCGTCTCGTCGGTCAGAAAGCGGCCTCACTCATCGCGGAGCGGTTCGAGACGATGGACGCGATTATGGACGCCTCGGTTGAAGCGTTGATCGGGATTGACGGGATCGGGACGAAGATGGCGGAATCGATCGTTCTTTACTTCGAGAAGCCTGAGGCGCGTGAACTCGTCCGCGAACTCGATACGGCCGGTGTCAACTTGACGTTCAAAGGAGTGAAGCGGTCCGTCGCCGCCGACGCCCCGCTCGCTGGTAAGACGGTCGTCTTGACCGGGAAGTTGTATGAGATGACACGCGGTGAGGCGGGAAAACGATTAGAACTCCTCGGCGCGAGCGTGACCGGAAGTGTCAGTAAGAACACCGATCTCCTCGTCGCTGGCGAGAAGGCAGGTTCAAAACTGTCGAAAGCCGAAGCGCTCGGTGTCGAAGTATGGGATGAATCGAAACTGCTCGCCTTTTTAGCGGAACACGTCTGAACGGAAGACCCTCAAAGAAGCGAGGGTCTTTTTTCATTGACCTGATTTATAAAAATCTCAGTATATGGACGGATTCACTAAAGTGGTGGACGGGTAATGAATAGTAACAACAAAATTGTAAAATATTTCTGCAACCGAGGTACTCTTGACACCACGACTCGCGCACACTCACCCTCTATCTCCTCTCCGTGCTAGAGCGCTGTCGTCGGGACATTTTGTCACTGATGGACATACATCTTAGAGGAGGGGACCACCATGCGTAGCGCCACCAAACGGTTCACGGCATTCATCACGTTATTCGTTTTACTCATCGGCATGTGGGCACCAAACGTTCTTTATGCAAGCGACACGACGGAAACGAGCATGCTGTACGTCCAAGTCGATCTCACCGCTGAAGAGCAAGCGACACTAGACGAAGCTAGTCTTGTCTATGCCGATATTACGTATTATGGGGTTCGCGAGACCGCGGACGTCTGGCGTTTTATCGTGGACGTTCAAGCAGTCGAGACGTCCTTGATTGATCAAGTTACGTTATATAACGAGGAAGGCGTGCCGTACTCGTTTACGCCAGCATCGATTACAGCTGAGCTACCGATTGAAGAGCTACCGATTGAAGAGCCAGCGCTCGAGGTGACAGAATCTGGTGTTACCGACGAGAGCAGTGAACCAGTGAGCGAAGTGGCAGAACCTGGTGTCACAGCCGAGAGCAGTGAGTCAGTGGACGAAGAGACAGAACCGGCAACCGAAGCGCCGATGATCGAAGAAGTCGCGGCGACGACGGTCGAACCAGCGGTCGCAATCGGACTTGAAGTCGGCAAAGAGGCGAACATCGACCAAGCCGTCGTCGGAGGGAGCATCCCTTATACGTTCGTCATCGAGAACACGGGCGATGCGACGTTGACGATCACGTCGATTGAAGACGAGTTTTTCAGCGGTGGGATTCAAGACGATGCCATCACTGCTTTCAACGAGGAAGTACGCAGCAAGTTGACGGCGCTCATCGGTGACGATGGTCTCGCTTCCGGCGAACGCGTCGAAACGACTGTAATTCTCGATGTGCCGAGCGACTACGACCAAGTGATGCATCCTGAAGTTGGGAACATCTTCCGTGTCGCTGCGACAGATGAATCGGGTCGTGTCGTCAACGCCGAAAGTCAGCAAATCGTTTTGCTCAACCGGCTCGATTTCACGGTCACGAAAGTCGCGAACCCGCAAACGGTTCATCCGGGCGAGACGATCCTCTATACGTACACGCTCACGAATACGTCGAACGTCACCCTTTACTTCGTCGACGTGGTGGAAGAGTGGACGAGCGGCGCTTTGACAGCGAAAGAACAACGCGAGACGACAGAGGTGCTCCGCGACGGGATGCGAGCGCTCGCTGAAGTCGAGAACGGATTGATTCCGGGCGAGGAAGTCGTGCTCGAACTAGAAAAAGTGTTGCTGCCGTCATACGATGTTCGAGCCGGGGGGATTTTGACGAACCGGGTCACGTTCACGTTTGAAGTCAACGAGGCAGCTCGCGTCTCCCGGGCGGCGGAAACGACAGTCCACGTCAAACAAGCGATTCCGGAACGGGAAGACGAGGAAGCATACGTACCAGAACCGACCACGCCCGTGTCACCTGAGCAAGGCACATTGCCAATGACCGGCACGACCGAGACGTGGGCTACTGTGATTGGCCTCGTCTTGATCGTACTCGGCCTATTGTTCTTCACACACCGGCGCCGGCCGTCTTCAAAAACTTGATCATACGTCCTTCGATGAAAGTCGAGGGACGTATTTTTGTGATTCTCGACTGATTCCGCTTCGACACTTTTTTCAACAGACGATTTTGTTATAATGGACGAAGTGTATAACGAATTGATTCGTCAAAGGAGTTTGGACATAGATGAAATGGAAACAAATAATAATCCCCGCCCTCGCCGCGACGGTATTTCTCGGTGGGTGTTCAATGAAAATTCCGATGGGGGAAGAAGAAGTGACGCCGACCGGGAACGAGACGACGTCAGAAGGTGTCACACAAGCGATTGAAGCGCGTGACTCGTATTACCAGATGATAATTCCATTCAAGCCGGCCGCAGCGCGCGGGCTCGCCCAACGCCAAGTCAGCTCATCGCTCGAACTAGAAGAAGTCGAGCTTGGTCTCATGCGTCATTCGACCGGCGCGTTCGCGCCTGAACAATACGTTTATCAAGAAGGGCAATTATTGAAGGCTGAAGACGTCTCTCGTCTGCTCGGACGAAAAGATAAAACGTCTGAAGGTCTGACACCGCTCAACCCGGCCTATGCGAACGGGACGGCAGAAGTGGCAGATGCCAAGTTCGTCGAAGAAAACAAGAAGTCGCCGCTCTATTTGGCGTCGCTCGTCGAACAAAACTATATGACAAAGACGGATAGCGGATATCAACTCGACGGTGTCTCATTCGCCCTCATTTTGAACCGCGAGTACGTCTTCCAGGCCCCGAACTTCGGTCCGACCTACACGGAAAAGTTAGATGCGAAAAAAGTCATCGCAGAAGGGGAACGGATGGCAAATGAACTCGTCGCACAACTGCGGAAGCGTGAAGACTTTAAGGGTCTTGACATTAACGTCGCCCTATACATGAAGTCGGCGCAAGGGTCACCGACACCGGGCAATTATGTCAAGTCAGCGTTCGTCGGGGAAGGTGCGGAAGTGGCCGCGTCTGATTGGAAAGCAATCGACGAGAAGTACTACTACTTCCCATCGAATACGGCGACGACCGAAGTGCGTGATGACGCACAGAAGTTCACGTTGTTTAGCGACCGAATCGCTGATGTCTTCCCTGACTTCAGCGGCATGATTGGTAAAGGATTCTATCAGAACGGTGATTTGTCACGCATCGAGATCGACATCCCGATCCAATTCTACAGCCGGGCCGAACTCGTCGGTTTCACACAACACGTCGTCGGTTTGCTTGAGAACCGTTGGGAATACAATCGGAACGTCCCGGTCCGTATCAATGTCACCTCACTCGGTGGCACACAAGAAGTGACGATCGTGTTCGAAGAAGGCATGGCTACACCGAAAGTTTACTTTTAACAGAAGAGGTGCTTCGTAATGAAACGAAGCGCCTCTTTTTTTCGTATGTATTGTAACGAGGAAAATCTTTGACCTTCTTTGACCAAATCGGTAGAATAGACTTAACAGAAACGGGAAAGAATAAGGTGAGGTGAATCGAGATGACGAAAAACTACTATGACGTGCTTGGCGTGTCGAAACAGGCATCCGACCAAGACATTAAGCGAGCTTATCGAAAATTAGCGAAACAATATCATCCGGATGTGAATAAAGAGCCGGGGGCACAAGATCAGTTCAAAGCAATCCAAGAAGCGTTCGATGTGTTGAGCGACCCCGACAAGAAAGCGAATTATGACCGTTACGGCAGTCCGGAAGGCCCGACGTTCGGTCAAGGGACGTATGACGGTGACGGATACGGGGAAGGTTCGGCGCAATTTGAAGACTTGTTCCGTCAGTTCGGTGGCGGATCACGCACGACGTCGCGGACGTTCGGATTCGACGACATGTTCGGAAGTTTCTTCAACCAAGCGGTAGAAGAAGACTTAGATGAGACGGTCCGGGTCAACGTGCCGCTCAGCCAGTTGACGAGTGATTCGAAAGTGAGTTTGCGCCTGCAAACGGGTACGGTCAACGTGAAGATTCCGCAAGGCGCCCATGAGGGCCAGAAACTTCGACTGAAAGGCAAGAGCAGCAAAGTCGGTCAATCAGGCGACCGGGGCGATGTGTACGTCGAACTCCATTTCACCGATGACGAGACGTATCGACGAGAAGGAGCGAACGTCATCACCGTCAAACGGTTGCGGCCACTCGCTTTCCTAGACGGTACCGAAGTCGTCGTCGCGACGCTCGACGGCGGCCGCGTCAAGCTTAAAGTCAAACCGGGCTCACGTCCGGGCCAGCGGATGCGGATTCCGGGTCGTGGTTTCATGACCGCTTCAAAAGTCCGGTCCGACTTGTTCATCCAACTCGAGGTCGACTTGCCGCTCGACGCCGCCCACCGGTCTGTTTATGAACAACTAGAACGCTGAGCATAAGGAGGAAACAACATGGATTTCAATCGATTTACAGATAAAGCGCATGAAGGGATCGTCAGTTCGCAAGCACTTGCTAAACAGTATCATCATAGCGAGATGAATGAATGGCACGTCCTCGCCTCGATGATTTCGCAAGCTGACGGCATCATTCCACTGTTGTTGCAAAAGATGGAGTTGAACGTCGCGGAGATCGAGGCAGAGGTCGCGATGGCACTCAAGAACGCACCGAAACTTCAAAACCCGACGACACCGATGATCTCGGCCTCGCTGCTTAACGTGTTGACGACAGCTGAGCGTGAAGCGACCGGTATGAGTGACGAGTACGTCTCGGTCGAACACATCTTGCTCGGCATCCTCCTCAACAAGAGCCAGACGCAAGCGATGCTCGAGCGTAAAGGCGTGACCGAGGACAAGTTGCGCGAGGCGCTCGTCGCCGTGCGCGGCAACCGACGCATCACGTCGAAGTCACCGGAAGCGACGTACGACGTCTTGACGAAGTACGGCCGTGATTTGATTCAAGAAGTGAAGACCGGAAAGATCGACCCCGTCATCGGGCGTGACAGTGAGATTCGCCGCGTCATCCGCATCTTGAGCCGGAAGACGAAAAACAACCCGGTGCTCATTGGGGAGCCAGGGGTCGGGAAGACGGCGATCGTCGAAGGGCTTGCCCAGCGCATCGTCCGCGGTGACGTCCCGGAAAGCTTAAAAGACAAGACGATTTTCAGTCTCGACATGAGCTCGCTCGTCGCCGGTGCCAAATATCGCGGCGAGTTCGAGGAACGGTTACAAGCGGTCTTGAACGAAGTGAAAGAGGCGGAAGGGAAGATCATCCTCTTCATCGACGAGTTGCACACGATCGTCGGGGCCGGTAAATCGGAAGGCGCGATGGACGCGGGCAACATGCTCAAACCGATGCTCGCCCGCGGTGAACTTCACTGTATCGGCGCGACGACACTCGATGAGTACCGCCAATATATCGAAAAAGACCCGGCGCTCGAACGGCGCTTCCAGCAAGTGCTCGTCGCCGAGCCGGACGTCGAAGACACGGTCTCGATTTTGCGCGGATTGAAAGAGCGCTTTGAGATCCATCACGGCGTCCGCATTCATGACAACGCGCTCGTCGCGGCGGCTGTGCTGTCGAATCGCTATATCACCGACCGGTTCATGCCAGACAAGGCGATCGATCTTGTCGACGAATCGTGTGCCATGATCCGGACCGAGATGGAATCGATGCCGGCTGAACTCGACGAACTCGTACGCCGCGTCATGCAACTTGAAATCGAAGAGGCCGCTTTGAAGAAAGAGAGCGACGAGGCTTCGAAAAAACGTCTCGACGTGCTCCAGCAAGAGCTCGCCTCGACGCGTGAACAAGCGGATGCGCTCCGCCTGCGCTGGGAGAACGAGAAAGAGTCGACACACCGCGTCCAACACATTCGCGGGGACCTCGAGAAAGTGAAGCTCGAACTGCAAGAAGCCGAGAGCCGCTACGACTTGAACCGGGCTTCCGAGTTGAAGTACGGACGGATTCCAGAGCTCGAACGTGACCTCGCCGAAGCGGAGCGTCTCGCCGGCTCGGTGACGCGTGAACTCGTCCGGGAAGAAGTGACGGAAGAAGAGATCGCCGAGGTCGTCTCGAAATGGACGGGCATCCCGGTGACGAAGTTGACAGAAGGTGAGCGCGACAAGTTGCTCAACCTCGAGACGGTACTGCATCAACGTGTCTTCGGACAAGATGAGGCGATCCGACTCGTCAGCGACGCTGTCATCCGGGCCCGGGCCGGCATTAAAGACCCGAACCGTCCGATCGGCTCGTTCCTGTTCCTCGGTCCGACCGGGGTCGGGAAGACCGAACTCGGGAAAGCGCTCGCCGAAGCGATGTTCGATTCTGAAGACCACATCGTCCGTCTCGACATGAGTGAGTACATGGAGAAACACGCCGTATCTCGCCTCGTCGGGGCACCTCCAGGATACGTCGGCTACGAAGAGGGCGGTCAATTGACCGAAGCGGTGCGCCGCAGCCCGTACTCGGTGCTCTTGCTTGACGAAGTCGAGAAAGCACACGCCGACGTGTTCAACATCTTGCTACAATTACTCGATGACGGTCGCTTGACCGATTCACACGGTCGCGTCGTCGACTTTAAGAACACGATCGTCATCATGACCTCAAACATCGGGGCCGACATTTTACTCGAGGCCGCGAAAGACGGTATCATCGATGAAGAGGAAGAACGTCAAGTCATCGAGCGGCTCCGTCGCCACTTCCGGCCGGAGTTCTTGAACCGGGTCGATGAGACGATCTTGTTCCATCCGCTCACGCGCGCCCAAATCGGGCAAATCGTCGAGAAAGCGGTCGCTCGGATGGGCAGCCGCTTGACGGCACGCTCGATTCGGATCGAAATCTCGGACGCGGCGAAAGCGTTCATCGCCGACGAAGCATACGAGCCACAGTTTGGCGCCCGTCCGATCAACCGTTACGTACAACGGACGATCGAGACGAAGCTCGCGCGCGGCATTCTCGCCGGTGACGTCGAGGATGGTCAGACCGTCATGATCGACGTCGAGAACGGAGAATTGACGCTCCGTCCGACGACGGTGGCGTACTAAACAATAAGGAGCACAGGCCTCGGCCTGTGCTCCTTATTTAGCGTGTTCAGGTTGATACGTGCAATACGGCTCCTCTGCCTTATAGTCGCCGGTGACGGCGTAGGCTCGGGCACGCGATCCGCCGCATAAGTAACGGTATTCGCAGTAGCCGCATTTGCCGCCGTGCGTGTCCGGGTCCCGCAGCGTCTTGAACACCGGATGTTTCCGATAAATCTCGGCAAGCGGTGTCGTTTTGACATTGCCGCACTTGATCGGCAGGAAGCCGGACGGTTGAACATCACCGGTGTGAGAGATGAAGACGAAGCCGTTGCCGTCATTCGTCCCGCGCGGCGCTTTGGCGAGGTCGTCATGCGGATGACCGATCGGCGCGAGTCCTGCGTCTTTCCGTTTTTGATTTTCTTGCCGGGCGACCCGGCGATAGAACTGGGCCTCGGTCGTCGAGATGATGTATGGCACATGTTCTTGCAGCGCGAACGCCCAGCGCAGCACGTCCTCATGTCGTTCCGGCGAGATCGGTTGCAGCAGCGAGCCGCGACCGGTCGGGACGAGGAAGAACAGCGTCCAGACCGAGACGCCGAGCTCACCGACGAGTTTCGCGATCTCTGGCAGTTGGTCGACGTTGTACTCGGTCACGGTCGTATTGATTTGGAACGACATGCCTTCCTCCCGGAAATAGGAGATGCCGCGGATCGTCCGCTCGAAGCTGCCGCGTGTCCCCCGGAAATAATCGTGCGCTTTCGCGTCGGCACCGTCGAGTGAGAACGCCCAGCGTGTCAACCCGGCCGCTTTGGCCCGTCTGACCGCGTCATGAGTCACCCGTGGCGTCGCTGATGGGGTCATTGAGACGCGCATGCCGAGTGACGCCGCGTATTCAGTCAACTCGAACAAGTCTTCACGCATGAGTGGGTCGCCGCCTGTGAAGACGAGAATCGGGTTGTCCATCGCGTAAATGTCACGAATGAGCGCTTTGCCTTGCGCCGTGTCTAATTCATCCGGGTAACGATGGTACTGCGCCTCGGCCCGGCAATGGACGCAAGACAAGGCGCAGGCGCGCGTCACTTCCCAGATGACGATGAACGGGTTCTCGTTGTAATCAATCCGTTTCATGAACGCACCACCTGCTTCGCCGTCATCGCCCGCATGACGGCCTGTTTGGCGGAATCGACACAGTCGGGAAGCCCGACCCCGTGTAAGATCGCCCCGCACGCCTCGACGCCATCGAGAGCGGCCAAGGCATGTTCGAACGCGTGCACATGTTGCTTATGACCGACCTCGTATTGTGGCATCGTATCGACGTGGCGCTCGACTTTCGTGAAAAGCGGTGTCCCGACGTGTTGAATTTTGCGGAGCTCGTTTAACGCAAACTCGGCGACCGCTTGATCCGTTGCAGCTAATAAGGCGGGCACGTGATCGGAACCGATATAGACGCGCAAGAGCGCCTTACCTTTCGGTGCCATGTGAGGCCATTTCTTATGCATCCAACTGCAGGCGGTCAACGCATTGGCTTCCGCTTTGGCGATGACGTAACCTGTCCCGTCGAGCGCCGCCACATCTTTCTCGTCGAACGCAGCGAGGACGGTGATCGATGAGGTGCGCTTCAATTGAGATAATCGCTCCGCCTCGGGGATTCCGAGGATCGGGCCGAGCGCATTCGGCGAAGTCGCTAAGATGATGCCGTCAAACTGTTCGATCGTGCCGTCCTCGAGTTCGATCTCATGAGGGCGGACCGAGGCGACACGGGTGCCGGTGTAGAGGCGGTCGATCGACGGACGGAGCGCCTCGATGAGGATTCCGAGCCCGTTTTGTAACGATAAAAACTTCCCGGCCTCACGCGGTTTCACTCCGGCTTGTACAGGCGGCGTGAGTGCTTTCATGCCGAGAATCAAGCTGCGTGTTTTTTGTTCAATCGTGATAAACTGAGGGAAAGTAGACTCGATGCTCATATCTTGAAGCGTCCCGTTATAAATGCCTGATAGGAGCGGTTCGATCATCGATTCGACGACTTCAGAGCCGAGTCGGGTCCGGAAAAACGTGTCGAGTGAAATGTCTTCGCCCGCATAGACGCGGGGGAGCACCAAGTCCATCCCGGCCCGAGCCTTTCCACGCCACGTGAACAGGTCGGTCTTCACCATCGGCCAAAATTTCGTGGGAATGCCCATGACGGAACCTTTTGGCATTTGCCGTAACTTGTTTCGAACGTATATGTAAGACGTGCCAGTCTGTGAACGAACGAGCTGTTCATCAAGACCGAGTTCGGTGATGAGCTCGGTCAACGTCGGCTTTCTGGCCATATAACCGTCGGGACCGCATTCGAGTACAAATCCGTCCCGATAAACTGTCTTGATTTTCCCGCCGATCCGATCACTCGATTCATAGAGTGTGACGTGTGCACCAGCCTGTTTCGCATAGTAGGCAGCGGCCATACCCGTGATGCCGCCCCCGATAATCGCAATGTTGTTCAATCGATTCACCCATTTCTATAATAGTCTTCGAATTAACCGTACCGAGAATATGCGTGTAGACATAGGATAAGTATCACGCGGTTCTAGACGAAATTGTCACGGATGAAAGGGAGGGGCGACTATGGTTTGGTTCGGCATCACAGCTTCGATTGTCGTCGTTGGGATTGTCGCATTCATCGCCGCGATGAACCGACATGGAGAGAAGCTTGCCGGGGATGAGGAAAGTCCGCCGGTCATTTGGGCCGACGAGGACTGGTACAAGCCAGGATCGTCCAAAGATGACGGTCCGCCTGATGGCTAAGCTTGAGAAGATATGATAAGATGAGCCGGTTGTAAACTATCGGATATGAGGTGATTTTGATGAACGTATTAGAACAGCAGTTGGCACATTTGGTCGACGAGTGCCGTCCGTATACGGCTCAAGGAAAAGTGGCGGATTATATCCCTGAGCTCGCACATGTCAAGGACGACTTGCTCGGCGTGGCGATTTGCCTGCCTGACGGTTCTTACATCCATGCGGGTGATGTCCATCATAAGTTTACGATCCAAAGCGTCTCGAAAGCACTCGCGCTTTGTTACGTGTTGATGGAGTTCGGCGAGGACTTCGTGTTCTCGAAAGTGGGGATGGAGCCGACGGGTGATGCGTTCAACTCGATCGCCAAGCTCGAAGAGACCGTGCCATCAAAACCACTCAATCCGATGATTAACGCCGGGGCGCTAGCCGTCACGAGCATGATACTAGGGGATACGGCGGAACTTAAAATTTATCAGTTCCGTCAATTTTTAGCGACGTTGCTCGACGTGCCGGTCGAAGAAGTGACGTACAACGAAAAAGTCGCCCGCTCGGAATACGAGACGACCGACTTGAACCGGGCCTTGCTTTATTTCATGCGCCACCACGGCATCGTGGAAGGTGACGTCGATGAGATCATCGACGTCTATACGAAACAATGTGCCATCGAGATCGACTGTTTTGACTTGGCCCGCATCGGACGGGTGCTCGCGGGCAACGGGGAAGACCCGGTCACAGGCGAAGAGTTGATTCCGCGCCGGGTCGTCCGCATCGTCAAAGCGATCATGACGACTTGTGGCATGTATGACGCCTCCGGTGAGTTTGCGGTCCGTGTCGGTCTGCCAGGGAAGAGCGGGGTGTCGGGTGCGATTCTCGCGACCGGGAAGCACGAACTCGGACTGAGCGACGTCGGCTTCGGGATTTTCGGCCCCGCGCTCGACTCAAAAGGCAATTCGATTGCTGGTATGAAGCTACTCGAACTGCTCGTCGAACGCTACACGTCACGCTAGAGCTTGATAGCGTCGACAGAAGCGTCAAGTTGCTCGTGCAGTGTGTCGATGAGTCGTTCATACGCCGAAACGTATTCGGTCGGCGGTGAAAAATCGGTCCAGCGCAGCAGCAATTGATGACGGTCGTTCATCTCACCGAGCTCGGTTTGGAGCCGTTTTAACTTTTGGACCTGGTCTTTCGAGGCCTTTTCTTCGTAGTTTAACAAGTACTCGTGCAAGTAGCGTTCACGCTTCACGGCGAGCCGGACTTTATGGAGTGCCTCGAGCCGGTCATGCTTTGATGTGGCGTGGTGGTGGGACTCGACGCGGCGTTTCCGCTCCGATTTTGCCTTATCGAGAAACGCTGAGGCGTCTTGCTTCTTTAACGAGCGATACAATTGACCGCCGATGAAGCGGCGCACTTGTTGGTCGAGCGACGGCGTCATCTTTTCGGTGACGCGCGAACTTAATAATGTCCGGTCTTTTTCGCGGTTCGCTTCCATGTGATCGGCAAACGCCTGCTCGAGCCCGGTCTCGAGCGCGAGACCTTGGAGCAACACGTCCCCGTCACGGACCGCGCCGAGCGCTTCCATCAGCTGTTTCAATTGCCGATACGTAGAAGGTTTCGTGTCGTACAGTTGCATGAACGTCAGCAACTTGCGCAAATGGACCCGGGCCTGATGCACGTCTTCTGTGTTTTGAAAGGTGAGCGCTTCGGTCATATAATGGTTGAACGTATTCCATGTTTCCAATAGTTCGTACTTTAGCTTCTCTGCATTCCGTTGATTCATCCGAATTTGTTCCTTTCTGAAATGAGATGAGGGTTGTCCATGTATCAAACGCATTCACTTAACGAAAAAATAAAATTATTTTTTACGATTTTCTTTCCGATTTTAGTAACACAAGTATCATTTTACTTAATCAGCTTCTTCGATACGGTCATGTCAGGCCGAGCCGGAGCCGTCGACTTGGCTGGCGTCGGTGTCGGCTCGAGTCTATGGATGCCGGTCTATACGGGACTGAGCGGGATTCTGCTTGCCGTCGCACCGATTGTCGCTCAGGCGCTCGGGGCCCGTAATATCCAACATATCCAACGGACGCTGTATCAAGGCGTTTACTTAGCGATCGGACTGAGCATCGCGACACTCGTCCTCGGTGCGTTCCTCGTTCCGGCCGCAGTGGACGGGATGGGGCTAAGCGAGGAAGGAAAACGGATCGCCAAAGGTTATTTGCTCGCGCTCGGATTCGGCGTCTTGCCGATGTTCTTGTTCAACGTGCTCCGGACGCTCATGGATTCACTCGGAAAAACCCGGATTTCCATGTTGCTTATACTATTAGGGTTACCCATTAACGTCGGGTTAAACTACATCTTCATTTTCGGGAAGCTCGGAATCCCTGCTTATGGGGGCATCGGAGCCGGCATCGCTTCCACCATCACCTATTGGCTTCTCTTCTTCATGGCGTTCGCGTTCGTCCGGAGCGGGAAACCGTTCCTTGAGTATCGGTTCCTGCGCGCGCCGGATCGTTTAGCATGGCCGCGCCAAAAAGAGCTGCTCAAGCTCGGGACGCCGATCGGCCTCGCCATCTTTGCCGAGGTCAGCATCTTCGCGGCCGTGACCCTGCTCCTTAGCGAGTACGGGGACAATATCGTCGCCGCCCACCAAGCGGCGATCAACTTTGCCTCGTTCGTCTATATGTTGCCGTTGTCCGCTTCGAGCGCTTTGACGATTGTCGTCGGCTATGAACTCGGTGCGCGCCGACTCCAAGACGCGGTGCGCTATGCCAAGATTGGGATTGCGCTCTGTCTGGCCGTATCGTCATTTTCAGGCGCCTTGTTGTTCTGGCAGAATGAACGCGTCGCCGCCATTTATACGAATGACGCCGCTGTCGTGGAACTTGCGGCCCACTTCATGATCTTTGCGGTCTTCTTCCAATTGTCTGACGCCGTCGCCGCACCGATTCAAGGCATCTTGCGCGGTTTCAAAGACGTCAACGTGACGCTCGTATTGTCGCTCATCGCCTACTGGGTGATTGGGCTGCCGCTCGGTTTCTTACTCGCGGAACGGTTCGGATTCGGTCCCGATGGTTATTGGATCGGGCTCATCGTCGGACTTGCCGCCGGGGCAGTGCTCTTGTTCATGCGCCTCGTCCATATCGTCAAACGATACAATGCCAAAGCAGCTGTCGAAGAGACAGCGTGACAGAATAAGGTTGAATCTGGTTCGCCCGGGTTCAGCCTTTTTTTGTTTGAGTCGATGGGAAGTCGGGCAAATGACTGATGATTTGATGAATTTTTTAAAATGAATAAATTGGTCTATACAACTATACTGGTTTTTGTTATGCTATTGTCGAGAATAGTAGTGAAAGGGTGGATGACTGATGATGGTGATTATTAACGCACACCTCGTTTCTGGACAAGAGACGTGGGAACGGGGTTACGTTCGGATAAACGGGGCGACGATTGAAGCGGTCGGGGCGATGGCTGACTATGAGGCCGGAGATGAGACAGTGCTCGATGTCGCGGGAAAACTCGTGACACCGGGCATGATTGATATACATGTTCACGGGGGTTATGACGTCGACACGATGGATGCGGACCGAGACCGGTTACGACTCCTCAGTCAATCGATGCTCGCCGAAGGGGTGACCTCGTTTTTTGCGACGACGATCACGCAGTCACCGAAAGCCATCACCAAGGCGCTCGAGTCTGTCCGAGACGTCATCGAGTCAAACGAGACGACGGTTGCCGGTATCCATCTAGAAGGACCGTTCGTCAACGTCGAGAACGCGGGGGCTCAACCGGCAGAATATATTATCGATCCTGATGCCGAACAGTTTCGCATCTGGCAAGACGAGGCGGGCGGTCACATCCGACTCGTCACGTACGCACCAGAACGTCCGGGCGCACGAGAGCTTGAGCGGGCGATGATGGAATCGGGTGCCATCGGCTCAGCCGGTCACACGAATGCGACGTTTGCCGAGAACAAAGCGGCTGGCGTGAAGCACGGCACACATTTATACAACCAAATGCGCGGGCTGCACCACCGTGAACCGGGGACGGTCGGTTACTGCCTGTTAGAACGGGACGTCATGGTCGAAATCATTCCGGACGGGATTCACAGCCGTCCGGAGATGGTCGATTTCGCGTATCGCTTGAAAGGCGCGGACGGTCTCGTCGTCATCACGGATGCGATGCGGGCGAAAGGTCTTCCGGACGGGCGTTACGAGCTAGGGGGACAACCGGTCATCGTCGAGGATGGTGCGGCGCGGCTTGAAGCCGGTAACTTGGCTGGAAGTGTGTTGACGATGGACGCGGCGTTCCGCAACATCATCGCCTTCACCGGGTGCACGATTCAAGAAGCCGTGAAGATGACGTCCGCGAACCAAGCCGCGGAGTTTGGCATGAGTAAAAAAGGGTCAATCGCAGCCGGGTTTGACGCTGATCTCGTCATCTGGGACGGGTCATTGACGGTCGAGCAGACAATTCACCAAGGACGCATCGGATTTGAGAAGGAGGACGTGAAATGAATATATTAGTAGCGAAGACACCAGCGGACGCTGAACAGATTGCCTACACGCTTATTAAAGAGCGGTTGGCCGGGAAACGGGAGTTCGTACTCGGGCTGGCGACGGGGAGCACGCCGGTCGGGATGTATAAAATGTTCAAGCAGGACCAGCTCGATTGCCGCCATGTGACGAGCGTCAATTTGGACGAATATATCGGGCTTGCTCCGAGTCATCCTCAAAGCTACTATCATTTCATGGAAGAACGTCTGTTCAACGATGTTCCGTTCAAAGAAAGCCATCTTCCGCGTGGTGACGCAAAAGACCCTGATGCTGAAGCGGAGCGGTATGAACAGCTCGTCCGATCAATCGGTGTCGATCTGCAACTGCTCGGGATCGGTGAAAACGGGCATATCGCGTTCAACGAACCGGGGACGGCGCTCGATGCGAAGACGCACGTGACAGCGCTCACCGAGTCGACGCGGGAAGCGAATCGCCGCTTCTTCGATGCAAGCGAAGAAGTCCCGACGCACGCGATCACGATGGGACTCGATACGATCATGAACGCGCGCGAGATTGTTCTCGTCGCAACGGGAGACCGAAAAGCGAACGCGGTCCATCACATGATCGAAAGTGTGCCGTCTGTCGATTGGCCCGCGACGATTTTGCAGGCGCATCCGAGTGTCACGATCGTACTTGATACCGAGGCGGCCTCACAGTGCGCGCAAGCTTTACAGGCACGCGGAAGCGAAGCAGCCGAACGCTTCTTCTCGATCCGCTCATAACCGTTCAACCTGGGGACGCACGTCCCCAGGTTTTTTTGGTTGCGATTATGGGAAATTGTATGGAAATGAGTTTGTCATCAAAACGTTTTCGACAAAACTCGAGGATTCCTCTATAATAAGTGAAGCTCGTATCATTCGACCGTGAAGGAGAAAAACATGAACTCAAGAACCCAGGCGCGTAGACGGCGTAAAGGTCCGTCTACGTTTTATAAAGTGTTCAGCTCGCTGATCCTCATTGCCGTCATCGTCGGCTCTAGCATGTATGGGGCGGCTTTTTATAAAGCGCACAACATGTTGTCCGGCACACAAGTGACGCTCGAGGACGACCCGACGATCGAACCGACCCGGTTTGATAAAGAGGACACCGAAAGTTTCCTCGTGCTCGGCACCGACCTCTCCCCGCAAAAGAAAGCGCGAGGGGAGTTCGGTCGCTCTGACGTCATGATTGTCGTCATTTTGAACAAGAAAGACAAGCAGACGACGATGCTCAGTATTCCGCGAGACTCGTACGTCAATATCGATTACACAGGATTCGATATCCCGTACGGTAAGACCGGTCTTGATCAAGACAAAATCACGCACGCCTACTACTTCGGATCGATGGACGAGTCGGATCCGAACAACGGTATGCGCATGTCGACGAATACGGTTGAAGACCTAGTCGGTGTTGAAATCGACCACGTCGTGTCGCTCAACTTCCAAGGCTTCGTCGACTTCATCGATGCCGTCGGAGGCGTCGAAATCGACGTTCCGTTCTCGTCTGAACAGAAGAGTTATGACGCATCCCGTGAAGCCGTCCAAGTCGAAGCCGGTCTTCAGCAGCTGTCGGGTGAAGAAGCACTCGCTTATGTCCGAAATCGCTATGACGACCCGCGCGGGGACATCGGGCGCGGCCAACGTCAAATGGAAGTCATCAACGCCGTGCTCGAGCAGTCGCTCGGCACGTCATTGATCAACAACTATGACAAAGTGCTCAAAGCGGTCGGTGACAACATGCAGACGACGCTCGGACCGAACGACTATATGCGTTTGATCGAAGACGTCGGTGCGCTCAACAACACGGTTCAATATCAATTGACCGGAGAAGGTGCGCGTGGTAATGACGGCCACTTCTATTACTTCTTGAACGAACCGTTGCTCGACGAGGTCCGGTACCGTGTGCAACAAGCGGATTCCGGCAACGAAGTCGAAGCGATGACGGAGACGGAGCTCGAGTCTTATATGCTCGACCCGTCCGGCATCACATACGAAGCCCAATAAAAAATGGTTTGCCCTCAGCGGGGCAAACCATTTTTTAGGTGCGTTCCATCGCGACAGTGAACGAATACGCATCGCCGCGGAACAAAGAACGACTGTATTCGAACATGTCGCCGTTCTCGAGATACGTCCGTTGGTCGATCAATAGGACGGGCGCGTTCGGGGAGATGGTCAACAGCTTCGCTTCAACAGGTCCGGCGCTTCGGGCTTCGAGCGTCTGTGTCGCGTTTTTCAAACGCAGGCCGGACTGTTCGGCGAACTCATAAATCGAGCCGACGGCATCTGCCTCGGTCAGTTCGGGCAATAAGGCGACCGGGATATAGGCGGTCTCTAAAGCGAGCACGTCCTCGTCGGCGAGTCGGAGACGCTTCATCTCATAGACCGGCGTACTGGCTGCGACATTCAATTTCTGCGCGATTTTATTCGAGGCCGGAATCGTGTCGAATGACAATAGACGGCTGAACGGACGCATGCCCCGGTGCTTGATTTCTTCTGAAAAACTCGTCAAACCGGACAGCGCCATCGTGATCTTTTTACTGGCGACGAACGTACCACGTCCTTTTTGACGGCTCAAATAACCGGCGTTGACGAGGTTCGTGATCGCCTGGCGCACCGTCATCCGGCTGACGTTATACCGCTCCGAATATTCCCGTTCGGACGGGATCGATTCGCCGGGTTGGAGCTCGCCAGCATCTATTTGTTGCTTTAAATAGGCTTCGATTTGATAATAAATAGGTAACGGGGACTTTTTATCAATCTGTAACATACATATCGCTCCTGACCTAAGGGTAAGTGTTCCTTATTATAGACCAAATCAGACTAGTTGTCTGAACATATCATGCAGAAAAGGTGGCGACCAATATGAACTCATGGCAATTTGAAACGACGGTGACAGCGCAGCGGGAAGATGAGCGGGGCACGTGGATTGCGCTTGCAGCAACACATTTTTACGCGGAAGGTGGCGGACAACCGGCCGATACAGGGACGATTGGCGGACAAGCCGTTTTAGATGTGCAACGTGACGACCCGACCGTGTGGCACCTCGTCAACGAGCCAATCGACGAAGCAACGGTAGTGATCGGTCAAATCGACGCAGCGACACGTCACGACCACTCGATCCAACACACGGCGCAACACGTGCTGACGGCCTTGCTTGAAGACCGATACGGTATCGAGACGCTCAGTTTTGGGATCAGTGCTGACGAGTCATCGATCGAGATCGCGGCCGAATCATTCGATTGGGCGTTAATCGAAACGTTAGAACGTGACGTTCAGCAGATCATCTTCGACAACCGACCGATTCACATTTTTGAATTACAGGATGGCGAAGTCGAGCATGACCGGTTACGTAAAGCGACGGATCGCACCGGCACGATTCGGATCGTCGAAATCGATGGACTCGATTATAACGCTTGCGGAGGGACGCATGTGTCGACGACCGGCCAGCTCGGAATCATTAAAGTGACCTCGATGAAAAAAGTGCGGGGGAACGTTCGTTTGACGTATGTCGCAGGGATGCGGGCACTAACGGTCATCCAATCTTCGCGCACCGCGCTACGGGCGATCCATCAAACGTTGTCGACGACGAACGAGACGGTCGCGGCCCGTGTCGCCGAAGAGCGCACGGCGCGACTCGAACGTGAAAAAGAAGTGAAGGTGCTCGAGGCCCGGGTCGCCAAGGCGAAAGTCGCAGCATTCTTACAAGAGGACAATTACGTCATCACGCACATCGGCAAGACCGAGGCGGAGACGCTCACGACGATGATCGTCGAACGGATCGCGGCGACCGGACGGATTGCCGTCGGTGCCAATCATACCGGACAAAAACTGTTACTCATGCATGACGGGACGCATGACATCGCCATCGGCAAGTTTTTAAAACGGACGTTAGACGACCTTGGCATCGGTCGGGGCGGTGGCAGTCATAAACAAGCCCAAGCCCGCTTCGAATCGATCGTCGACCTAGAACGGGCCACGGCAGAAGTCGTCAAACGGTTACAGGAAGGAGTGGTGTCATGTTGACGATTGAACACGGCAACGACACGCCGCTCATCGAACGAGCCCGTTCCGTACGGGAGGCTGTCTTTATCGGCGAGCAAGGGATTGACCCGGCGCTCGAATATGACGACCTCGATTCAGTCTGTATCCATTTCGTCGGGACGATAGACGGGGAGCCCGTGACGACGGCACGGCTGCGACCGATCGGGGACGGTGTCGGCAAAGTCGAACGGGTCGCCACGCTCGCATCGGCGAGAGGGAACGGATATGCGAAAAAGCTGATGCTCGAAATCGAGGATGTGGCGCGCGAGAGCGGGCTGCATGAGTTGAAGCTCGGCGCTCAACTGACGGCGCTCCCGTTCTATGAACGGCTCGACTATACGACGTTCGGTGACGAGTTTTTAGACGCCGATATCCCGCATCGGATGATGAAGAAGTCGTGGTGATTATTTTTAGAAAGTTTCTTTTTTTCTAAAAAAAGGTTGGCAAGCCGGAAAGCATTTGTTATAACTAAAACTAACAACTGACAGATAGAGGTTGCGAATGACATGAGTAAGCTTGATTGAAACGGACGCATTCCGGATCGAGCCGAAAGGGGAAATTCGCCGAAGTCAACGTTCGCATGCGTACGAACGAAGGCTGGGGTAGTCGTGAACAACGCCTACACTGCCATGGATGAAATGCCATGGAGCGCTATCTACGGAACGATTTTTTAATCGTTTTTCAACTGCGCGTACAAGCGGCAGACCGTAGGGAGAGTGCTTCCTACCGGTCTGCCGCTTTTTCTGTTGGTCGACATCATGAAAGTGGGGAACCTGATGACAACCGTACTAAAATTTGGAGGAAGTTCTGTTGCCACAATCGAACAGATTCAGGCAATTTCTGAATATTTACAGACACGAGTCGTCGCTGGCGAGAAACTCGTCGTCGTCGTCTCCGCGATGGGGAAAACGACCGATTCACTCCTGTCACTCGCAAAACAAATTACAGAGCGTCCGATGATTCGTGAGCTCGACCGCTTGCTCGCCGTCGGAGAAGAACAGACGATCAGTCTACTCAGCATCGCCTTGAACTCACGAGGCGTCGCCGCCATCTCGCTCACGGGGCAACAGGCCGGGATCGACACGATGGGCATTCACACGAAAAGTAAGATCAAAGCGATCCGGAAAGAAGTGTTGGAAGAAAGGCTCAGAACGAATGACGTCGTCATCGTCGCCGGCTTCCAAGGCGTCAACGAGTTCGGGGATGTAACGACGCTCGGACGCGGTGGTTCTGATACGACAGCCGTCGCACTTGCCGCCGTCCTCAGTAAACGTTGTGAGATTTATACGGACGTCGCCGGTGTCTATACGGCCGATCCGCGTATCCATAAAACGGCACGGCGCCTAGATACCGTCTCGTATGACGAGATGATGGAAATGAGCGCGCTCGGCTCGAAAGTGATGGAAATGCGCAGCGTCGAGCTGGCCAAAAAATATGATGTGAACATCTTTGTAGGGAAGACGCTATCGAGCGAAGGAGGAACATGGATCATGGATATGACACAGGCGATGGAACAAAAAGCGGTGACGAGCGTGAGCGTCGTGAAAAACGTGCTCAGCGTCTCGATCAAACATATTCCGCATTCAGTGGCAGGGGTTGCCGATATTTTCGAGAAGTTGTCACAGCGTCACGTCAATATCGACATGATCAGTCAGACAGCGTTCGACGGTGAAGTGTTCCTGTCGTTCACTTGTCCACTTGACGAGGAGGCGTTCCTCGAAGAAGCGCTCGCCGAACTGACGGAGGCGTTCCCACAAATTAAAATCGACCGTCATACCGAACATGCAAAAATCTCGGTCGTCGGCATCGGCATGCGCGACGCGACCGGTGTCGCAGCCGGATTGTTCGCCACGTTCCGTGAGAGCGGAATCCCGTTCTATCAAGTCACAACTTCAGAGATCAGCATCTCTTACACGATTAACGATCAAGACGTTGAAGCGGCGGTCGCGGCCATCGCGGAGCGTTTCCATTTATAAGGGGGAGTTACCATGTATAACGTTGCCGTCATCGGTGCGACAGGCGCCGTCGGTCAAAAGATGATCGACGTGCTCACAGAATATGAGTTTCCAATCAACGAACTATTACTATACGCGTCAGCCCGCTCGGCTGGGAAAACAGTCGAAGTGAACGGTCGCGACATCGTCATCCGTGAACTGTCGGACGCGATTTACGCAGACGCGATCGACATCGCCTTGTTCTCGGCCGGTGGTAGCATCAGTGAACAGTATGCACCGCGCCTGAGTGAACAAGGGGTCATCGTCATCGATAACTCGAGCGCGTTCCGGATGCAAGCAGGAATCCCGCTCGTCGTACCAGAAGTGAACCGAGTCGAACTGGGCCCGGACAAGATGCTCATCGCCAATCCGAACTGCTCGACGATCCAATCGGTCGTCGCCCTCGCACCGCTCGCCGAAGTGTACGGATTGACGCGTGTCGCCTATACGTCTTACCAAGCCGTCTCCGGTTCGGGACAAAAAGGCATCGAAGACCTCGAACGGGGCGCCCGCGGTGAAGAGCCGCAAAACTACCCGTATCCGATCTACGATAACGTGCTGCCGCATATCGATGTCTTCCTCGAGAACGGCTACACGAAAGAAGAACAGAAGATGATCGACGAGACACGCAAAATTTTGAACGCACCAGAATTAGGTGTGACGGCGACGTGTGTCCGCGTCCCGGTCCGTAACAGCCACGCCGTCTCGATCACGGTCACGCTCGAGCGTGAAGCGACGCTCGCGGAAGTGAAGGCGGTCCTCAGTGACGCGCCAGGCGTCGTCCTCATGGACAACCCGAGCGAGCTCGTCTACCCGACGCCGCTCGATGCGAACGGGACGGACGAAGTGTACGTCGGTCGCGTCCGCCGCGACGAGTCGCAACCGAACACGTTCCATCTCTGGTGTGTCGCCGATAACGTCCGCAAAGGGGCGGCGGCGAATGCCGTTCAAATCGCCCAGTGCATGATCGGGCAAGTCGCTACGAAATAAGGGGGAAATCATATGTTCACAGGAGTCGCTACAGCACTCGCTACACCGTTCCAAACGGACGGTCAGTTAAATCTCACAGCGTGGGAAGCATTGATTGAAGATCAAATCAAAGAAGGCGTCAGCGGTCTTGTCATCGGGGGGACGACAGGCGAAGGGATGACGATCACGGACGAAGAGTTCGAGACGCTCCTCACGAAGGCGATCGAAGTCGCCGCCGGTCGTGCCGTCATCATCGCCGGGACAGGGTCGAACAATACGGCGTTAAGTATTACCAAGACGAAACGGGCGGCAGAACTTGGTGCCGAGATGGCGATGGTCGTCACGCCTTACTATAATAAGTCGACCCAAGCGGGGCTGATCGCCCACTTCACGGCGATCGCCGACGCGTCACCGATTCCACTCATGCTCTACAACGTCCCGTCACGGACAGGCGTCGCGCTCGATCCGGCAACGGTCGGTGAACTCGCCGAACACCCACGCATCGCTGCGTTGAAAGAAGCGAGCGGGGACATCTCGGTGATGGCACAAATGATGGCCCACTTGCCGGAAGGTTTCCCGGTCTACTGCGGAAATGACGACCAAATCCTGCCGTACATGGCATGGGGTGCCCAAGGTGTCGTCTCGGTGCTCTCGAACGTGTATCCGGGAGCGACAGTCGCGCTCGCCGAAGCGCTTCTCGCCGGAGATTTAGAGACGGCCCGCACATGGCAGACCCGCTTGCTTCCGGTCATCGATGAACTGTTCGCCGAAGTGAACCCGATCCCGGTCAAGGCGGCGTTGAACGCCCGCGGTTTCGAATTTGGCTCGCCGCGCCTCCCGCTCGTTCCGATGAGCGCGACGGCCGAGGCACGTCTGTTATCGGCGATGGAGCAGTTTAATGAGGTGAGACAGTGAACTTGTTAATTCACGGATACGGCGCGATGGGGCAGATCGTTGAAGAAGTCGCGCTCGCTCAAAACTTGAACGTCGCGGCCATCGTCTCACCGGCGGGCGGTGATCATCCCGTTTCACTGAAAGAAGTCGACGCCGCGATTGACGTCGTCATCGACTTCTCGAACCCGGCGCTGCTAGATGACGTGCTCGCGTTCGGGAAAGACAAGCAAATCCCGCTCGTCATCGCGACGACGGGCTTCTCGGAAGCGGAACTGGCAAAGATCGAGGACGCATCGAAACAGATCCCGATCTTCCAGTCGTATAACACGTCTTACGGGATTGCACTGTTGAAGCAGTTGCTTGACCAGCTCGTGCCGCTCACGCTCGGTTATGATATCGAAGTGATCGAAGCGCATCACCGTAAAAAAGTCGATGCGCCGAGCGGGACGGCTGAACTGCTCGCCCGTGCCATCGAGGCGAAACGGGACGTGACGCCGGTGTACGAACGTGCGTCACGCCGTGAGGCGAGAGGTACTGACGAACTCGGCATGCACTCGGTCCGCGGCGGCACGATCTTCGGTGAGCATACGGTGCTCTTCGCCGGAGACGATGAAATGCTTGAATTAAAACATACGGCCCTGTCGAAACGCGTCTTCGCGAACGGGGCACTCGCCGCGGCGGCGACGATTCTCGACCGCCCGGCCGGATTATACAATTTAACGAACCTATACGAGGAGGCCACTCATGTTACTCACAAACGCTTATGAAATCGCACAATACATTAAAGATGCCAAGAAAGAAACGCCAGTCAAATTGTACGTCAACGGTCAGTTGGCAGGTCTAACAATCGAAGAAGCAAAAGCATTCGGAACGGACGAGTCGAAATTATTCCTCACGACGGCTGAACGTGCGGCCGCTTTCCTTGAAGCGAACGCGTCAGTCATCACCGACTCGCACCTCGAGTTCGACCGCCGCAACAGCGCCGTGCCGATGCTTGACACGACGAAGTTGAACGCCCGTATCGAACCAGGTTCGTTCATCCGTGACCACGTTCAAATCGGCAACAACGTCGTCGTCATGATGGGGGCGGTCATCAATATCGGCGCCGTCATCGGTGACGGGTCGATGGTCGACATGAACGCCGTCATCGGCGCCCGCGGCACACTCGGTAAAAACGTCCACCTTGGCGCTGGCGCAGTCGTCGCAGGTGTCCTCGAGCCACCTTCAAAAGATCCGGTCATCATCGAAGACGGGGTCATGATTGGTGCAAACGCGGTCATCTTAGAAGGTGTCCGTGTCGGCGAGAATGCGGTCGTCGCAGCAGGCAGTGTCGTCACAGTCGACGTCCCGGCAGGAAGTGTCGTCGCCGGCACGCCAGCCCGTGTCATCAAGCAAAAAGATGAAAAAACAGCAGAAAAAACACAACTAGTGGATGACTTACGCTCCCTGTAACGTATAATAGACAGAAAATATCAAAAGTGAATGGGAGAGTTGAACAATGGAACAATATGGACAATGGATGTGGAAAGACGGGGCTTGGATCGAGCCGAGTGACGCGAACACGAGTATCATGACGCACGCGATCCACTACGGTAGCGGGTTCTTCGAAGGAATTCGAGCGTATCACACAGAGGAAGGTCCAGCCATCTTCCGACTCCGTGAACACTTGGAGCGACTCGTTCGTTCGTGTGCTTACTATCACGTCGAACTACCGTACACGGTCGACGAGCTCGAACAAGCGACGATCGAATTGATCGAACGCAACGGCTTTGAAGCGTGTTACATCCGTCCATTCGTTTTCCTCGGCACACCTTGGCAGGCACTCATGCCGACGCAGGAAACGAAAGTACACGTTGCCATCTCATGCTGGCCGCTCGGCGAATATTTCAGCAAGACGGTCGGTATCCGGGCGAAAGTCGCGTCATACCGCCGCGTCTCGTCGACGATGATGCCGATGCAAGCGAAAGCGGCAGCCAACTATATGAATTCGCAACTCCTTAAAGGAGAAGCGGTCCGAGACGGGTATGACGAAGCGATTGCCCTCGACATGAACGGAAACGTCAGCGAGGCGAGCGTCGCCAACATCTTCCTCGTCAAAGGCAATAAAATTTTCACACCGTCACTCGACTGTTCCGTCCTCGACGGCATCACGCGTCAAACGGTCATCGATCTTGCCCGTGAAGAAGGGTTCGAGGTCATTGAGCGCCATATCGGACGTGACGAATTGTATGTAGCAGATGAGATCTTCTTGACGGGTACAGCAGCTGAAGTGACGAGTGTCATCGAAGTCGACAATATCTCGATCGGCGGCGGGGTTCAGACGGTCGCAACGACTATGCTCGCCCGTTACCGCGAGACCGTGACGGGACAAATCCCGGCATACCGCGATTGGATCACGTTCGTCAAAGAAGCAGTCAAAGAATAAAGGAGCAATGTGTATGGGAGTCACAATTGACTTAAACGCGATTCGCGAGAACAAACGTCGGATCGAGGCACTCGGCCGACCGGTGTTTGCCGTCGTGAAAAACAACGCCTATAACTTAGGGATGGAGCCAGTTGTGACGACATTGTACGCAGAAGGGGTGCGTCACTTCATGGTGACGACGCTCGACGAGGGGAGCGAGGTCCGGGTGCATGCACCCGAGGCGAACGTCCTCGTCATGAACCCCGTTTACGAGTGGTCGGCCGTGCATCGCGACGGTTTAGACGTCGCCATCGGTTCGTACGATTGGCTCGTCTCACAACGCCATGAGCTCGACGGCGTCCGTCTTCATTTGAAGGTCGATGTCGGCATGAACCGGTTCGGTGCGAAGACGTTCGAAGAAGCGCTCGCCATCTTAGCGTTCTGCCAAGATGAAAAGCTCGACCTCGTCGGTTTGTGCACACACTTTCCGCTCGCCGACGCCGATAACGCCGAAATCGAGCACAGTGTCCATGTCGAACGGTTTGCCGACTGGTCGACGCGGCTGATCGAACGGCATTCGTTTGAAGTCGTCCATGCCGCCAACAGCGCGGCGACGCTTCAAGCCGATCCGCGTCTCGGGCACTGCACGCACGTCCGGGTCGGAATCTTTCTCTACGGCTACTCATCGGTCGAGGCGGTCGATTGGCTCGTCCCGGCGTTTTATTGGGAGACGAAAGTCGTTGCCGTGCACGACATCGAGGCCGGCGCACACGTCGGCTACGGGACGGGCTACACGGCACCGTCGAAAGAGCGGATCGCCGTATTGTCAGTCGGATATGGCGATGGCTTGATGCGGGCCCGCCGGCATTTGCCGGTCCACATTAATGGACGGGCGTTCCCGTTCGTCAGCAATATTTTCATGAGCCACAGCTTCCTCCGCGTCGACGAGACGGTTCAAATCGGTGACCGGGTCGAGCTGTACGGTAATGAGACGAAGATCGATGACGTGACCCGGACCGGGCACGCCAACAACTCGGAACAACTATGCGCACGCTCATGGCGTGTCCCGCATCGCTTTGAAGGAGGCATTTTATGTACACCAGCAACCAATCCGTTTGTATGATCGAGGGCGTATCCGTCCAAGAACTTCAAGCGACGTACGGGACACCGCTCTATATCATGAGCGAGCCAGAACTTGAAGCTCGGCTCGGGCTCGTCCGGAGCGCATTTTTAGATAAGTATCCGAACACGTACGCGCTCTATGCGTCAAAGGCGATGTCGATCGCGGCCGTGTATGAGAAAGTCATGACGGCGGGCTTGAGCATCGACGTCGTCTCACGCGGTGAGATGTTCGTCGCGCTCCATGCCGGTGTCCCGGCTGACCGGATTCACGTTCACGGGTCAAATAAGACGGTGCAAGACATCTCGTTCGCGCTCGAGAACGGCATCACCCATTTCACGATCGACAACATGCGTGAGATCGGTCTGCTCTCGGGTCTCGCCGTAAAGCATGATGTCGATGTCGACGTCTTGCTCCGCATCGTCCCGCAAGTCGTCGGAGGCGCCCACGAGGCGATCCAGACGGGTGGGGTCGATACGAAGTTCGGTTTCCCGACGCATGACGACACGTATCTCGAAGCGGTCCGGGAAACACTCGCGACGGAACGTCTTCATCTGAAAGGGATCCATTGTCACGTCGGGTCACAGATTCAAGAACCGACGCTGTTCATCAATACGGTCAAGACGATGGTCAACTTCATCGAGACGATTCGTCGGGAGACCGGCTTTACGGCTGATGTGTTGAACATCGGCGGTGGCTTCGGCGTCGCCTATCTCGAGACGGACGACCCGCTCGACTTTGCCGCTACGATGACGCAAGTGATGGATACGCTCGTTTCAGAAGTGGAGCGATTCGGTCTACGGCTCCCAAAAATCGGCATCGAGCCGGGACGTTGGCTCGTCGCCAACGCCGGTGCGACGCTGTATGAAGTCGGGACGGTCAAAGACGTGAGCGGTGTCCGCACATACGTCTCGGTCGACGGCGGCATGACAGACAACATCCGTCCTGCCCTCTATGATGCCGAATATGACGTCATCGCGGCGACGCGGATGGATGAAGCGAAGACGCTTGAAGCGAAGATCGTCGGGGCATGCTGCGAGTCGGGAGACATCATCTCGAACCGTTCGCTCATCCCGCCGGTTGAAGCCGGGGATCTTCTCCTCGTTAAAGCGACAGGCGCCTATAACTTCTCGATGGCGAGCAACTATAACCAAATGCTCCGCCCGCCCGTCGTCTTCGTGAAAGACGGGACACATCGTCTCGTCGTCCGCAGACAGACACTTGAAGACTTGGTCGCGTGTGAAGTGATTGGACAATCGACATAATTTTGTAGGCAGATAAAGAAAAGGGGTTCAGTCATAAAAACGACTGAATCCCTTTTCGTATGAACGACCGATGCGACCTTACCGAGTCGATCTATCAGGTTAATCTAGTTGTGCGTTGACTTCCGCTTCATATCGATTAACGAGCTCGTTGTTGTCGTCTGTCTGGTACTTCTTTTCCAACTCAAGTTTCAACTTTAGCCAAATCGTATTCTTTTCATAAAGGTCTCGATCGAACTGATGATTTAGTTGGTGCAGCGACAAGCCGAGGGCGCTCGCGTAGGCGAGATGACTCGGTAAATCACTCCGATCCGGGCCTTGTTGAATGTAACGGTCAATCTCTTCTTCCGTTACGTGAATGTTGTACTTCTCTTTTGCGACCGTTTTCCATGCGATACTTTGTTTCATCGCTTCGGTTGAGAGCGTGATGACTTGTTCATTCGTCAAGTCGGTTTCATAATACAGTTTCTCTTGGGACAATGTCCGAATCACCCACTTTCGAAGCGGTTCCTCAACGTCGAACTGGTTTGCTTCGGTGATGACGTCGTCAAACAGTGCTTTATAATCGTCGAACGCGAAGTTGTCTACGACTTGGCGTTGTTCTTCTTCGCTCTTCATGTCAATCGTCAAAGGTGACGATGTCGCGGATTGACATGCTGTTGTAAAGATGACGAGCGAGAGCGTACATAATAGAAACGATTTGAAACGTGGGGTCACGGTGATCCTCTCCTTATTTGTATCGTCTTCAAACGTAGTACAAGTTTCAATCAAAAGAACAATCTAGTCATTTCTATATACGGGACGATGAGCTATCAAGTTCCCATGCTTTTCGGTCAAATTGCTACACGTGGGAACCATTTTCACTTATGATGAAAAAGACTACATCAGGGGAAGTGATTTCTAATGGAGAAAACAGTCGGACAACAGTTGATCGAGTCGCGGCGGACGATTCGGATGTTTGTAGAGGAACCGCTTGATACGGCATTGCTGTATCAGTTGCTCACCTCGGCCCACCAAGCGCCGTTTCATAACAAAGTCGAGCCGTGGAATCTTTATTTGTTCAACGGTGACGGGAAAGGCGTGTTGTTAGACGCGCTCGAACCGGCGTTTCAAGACGGTCGTGAGGCCAAGCGAGAGAAGATTACCGGACGGATCCGCAACGCGGCGGCGTGTGTGTACGTAACGACGAAGCCGTTTGAGACGGAGAAAGGGCAAAAGGATGCACTGCTCGCGACGGCGACGTTCATCCAGAACTTCCATTTGCTCTGTGCCGAGCAAAACATCGGGCTCGTCTGGCGGACGGGCGGTATCTTCGAAGACGCTCGCCTGCAGGAGATGATCGGTGCGGACGGGGAGACGTTCGTCGGTCTGCTCCAACTCGGACGATTTGAAGACGTCCCGCCGACGAAGGCGCGGCAGTCGCTTGATGCGTGTTTGACGATCTTTGAGTGAACATGAAAAAGCTCGAGTGCGGCGTGGCCGCACTCGAGCTGGATGTATAAATAGGCTGAGACGTTTAAAAACGTCTCAGTTTATTTTTTGAGCTTGCCAGCAAGCCAGTTTTGAATGACATTCGTCGGAATCATGGTGATTACTTTCCCCCAGTTTGAGTTTCTTCTTCTATAGCATTATCCAATTGCATCCGTTCCCAAACCTCTCGATGTGTACCTTTTAGCGTATCATCGAACGAATCATCGATGTGAAGGCAATAGCTTGGGTTAATGGACGAGGCGTACAGGTCTAACATGAGTTGTGCATGGTTTGGATACATACAATTGGCCCCTTTCGACACGTCGGCTTGACTACATCCTCAGTATACAAGGGAAACATGAAGAAAAATCGGGGTAATCGTTAACAATTTATGAATCTTGTAAACGCTTTCACAAACTTTGTGTCGGTGTTAACGGTTCACACGTCGTCAAGTACTGCTCGGCCCGCTTCGCATACTTGTTGACGGTCCGTTCCATGATGAAGCGGTCTTCGTCATTGAGCGGACGGACGACTTTGGCTGGTACGCCCATGACCATGACACCTTCCGGAATTTGCATATTCGGGGTGACGAGTGCACCGGCGGCAACGAACGAGCCTTTCCCGACTTTGGCACCGTCAAGCACGGTCGCATGCATCCCGATGAGACAGCCTTCCTCGATCTCACAACCGTGAATCATCGCCATATGGCCGATCGAGACACGGTCATGGATGATTGTCGGTGATCCTTCGTATTGATGGATCATCGACCCGTCTTGAATATTGACATAAGCGCCAATCTGGATCGGGCCCTCGTCTCCACGGATGACGGTGTTGAACCAAACACCGGAATGGGCTCCGATCGTGACGTCACCGATGACGTGGGCGCCAGGTGCGACGAATACCGTCTCGTCGACATGTGGGATCAGGTCTCCTAATTTGTATTGCATATGTGTAACCCCTTTCAACTAGATATGCTCCCATTGTCGCACAACTACAAAAAGAAATTGCGTCCGAAAGATTATTCTTGATAAGATAGGTAAAATACGTTGCAAAAGGAGACAGACAGATGGAAAAACAACATTTGATCGACATTGCCGCCAAGAAAAAGAAAGCGGCGGTCGTCTTTAAGGACGTCGCGGTCATCGACGTCTATAGCCGCGAGACGATTCGCACCGATGTCGCCATCGACTCGGGCTATATCGTCGCCATCGGAGAAGGTTACGAAGGGGAGACGGAATATCATGACCCGTCTTGGACGCTCGCTCCGTCATTCATCGACTCACACGTTCACATCGAGTCGTCGATGGTGCCTCCGCATGAGTTTGCGAAAGCGGTCCTGCCGCTCGGTGTGACGACGGTCATCGCCGACCCACATGAGATCGCGAACGTCAACGGTGCGCTCGGGATCGAGTATATGCTTGCCGATGCGAACGGATTGCCGCTCGACGTCCGGATGATGCTACCGAGCTGCGTCCCGGCGACGCCGTTCGAACACGCGGGCGCCAAACTGTACGCCGAAGACCTTGCACCATTTTTAGGGGACCCAGGGGTACACGGTCTCGGGGAAGTGATGGATTATCCATCGGTCGAAGCCGGCAGCGAGGACATGCTCCAAAAAATCGCGCAAACGGAACTCGCGGGGAAAGTCGTCGATGGTCACGCGTCAGGCCTCAATCCTGATCAGTTAAACGTGTACCGGACAGCCGGCATCATGACCGACCACGAATGCACGACGGCAGAAGAGGCGATCGAGCGGGTCCGTCGTGGCTTTTACGTCCAGATTCGCGAAGGCTCGGTCGCGCGGAACGTCGAGAAAGTGAGTCGGGCCATCACCGAAAGTAATGCCCACCGCTTCTTGTTCTGTACGGACGACAAGCACCTCGATGATCTCGTGGCAGAAGGTGGTATCGACTATAACATCCGCATGGCAATCCGTCAGGGCGTCAAGCCGGAGACGGCATACGCCATCGCCAGCCTTCATGCGGCTGAAGCATACGGCTTGAAAGACGTCGGTGCGATCGCGCCGGGCAAAAAAGCGAACTTTGTTATCTTGTCAGACGTCGAATCGGTTAACATCGAAACCGTCTACGTCGATGGTACGGCAGTCGCGCGAGCGGGGAAAGCCACGTTCGAGGCCGAAGGGGTTGAAGTGCCGAAGCCGATGAAAGGTGAGCTCAAACTCCCGGACCTGACAACTGACTCGTTCCGCCTGCCGATCAAGGAAGAAGCGGTCGACGTGATTCAAGTGTTGCCGAACAGCCTGTTGACGAAGCGTGTCCGCCACGTGTTCAACCCGGATGAATCGGGCGCTGATCTTACCGAGGACATCGTGACGCTCGCCGTCATCGAGCGGCATCACGGGACGGGCCATATGGCGCTCGCACCGGTGACGGGCTTTGGACTCAAACGTGGTGCGCTCGCAGCGACGGTCGCCCACGACAGCCATAACCTTGTCATTGCCGGTGTCAGCCCGGAAGACATGTTACTTGCTGCAGAGACGCTCGAGAAGGTCGGTGGCGGTGTCGTCGCCGTCTCGGAAGGGAAAGTGCTTGCCGTCTTGCCGCTCGAGATTGGAGGGCTCATGACGAGGCGTCCGTATCATGAAGTCGCAGACGTGCTCGAACAGCTGAACGACGCACTTGACGTCGTCGGGGCTCATCGTCACTTCAACCCGTATTTGACGATGTCGTTCCTGGCACTCCCCGTCATTCCCGACTTGAAATTGACGGACATGGGACTGTTTGATGTGACAACGTTCTCATTTATCGGAAATTGACTCGGTCTAACGTATGATTTTCGTAAAGACCAACCCGAAACGTTTGAATGCGTGCGCTTAAGTTGATATAGTTACAACAAGTTTCATCGGTACAAATTGAAAGGGGGGATATAACAGATGGAACAAGTTGCTTACAATCGGTCGTATGATGAACATGAGGATTTGATCAATTCTGTGTATCGTGCCTTCAAGGACCGGTGTGAAGAATTACCTAGCGAGACGCAGACGAAGCGACGGTTGCGCCGTCTTATTTTATTGACGATCAAAGATCATACGTCATCGCATGCCGAACGGTTCGTGCTTTATCACTTCTTTAGTGATTTCTTTAAAGCCGTTGAGTCAAACGACCAAGCCGCGCTCGCTGTATTAAAACAAATCGTCCGTGACTAAAAAAACTATTGATATGTTACTGTAACCTATGATAATTTAGACGTAACTTTAAATGAATATTCGTGCTATCGATGAGGTAGAGGTGCGATGCTGATGAGTAAGTAGTCCGAGGATGACAACGGTGAAGACTACAGAAAGGCAGAATCGCCGAAGTGTAAAGTCATGTCTCTGACTTTATGCTGGGCTGACGGGAAATACTCGTCGGACTGCCATACATATATTACGTATGGAGCGCTCCAAGTCGGCTAAGAAAGACGGAACATCCAGCGAGGGTGTCGGCTTTGTTGCCGATGCCCTCGCTTTGCGTTTTTTTAAGCATTGGGGGGCCTCATCTCAAACAGAAGAGGAGGAAATCAGCATGGTAGATTATTCAACATCGGTGCTTTCGTTAGTGCCGGCACTACTCGCCATCATTATGGCGATCACAACAAGGAAAGTTATTCCGTCACTCGGTGTCGGGATCATCGCAGGGGTCTTGCTCCTTCATAGCTTCAATCCGCTTGAATCGATTCAGTACTTATGGTCGAACGTCATCGCCTTGTTCTGGGCGGATGGGGCCATAAACGAATGGAACGTGCTCTTGATCGCGTTCTTGCTCTTGCTTGGTGTTTTATCGTCAATCATTCAAACATCGGGCGGTGCTCGCGCGTTCGGTGAATGGGCGGCTTCTAACGTCAAAACGGCGCGCGGCGCGCGCCTCGTCTCGTTCGGTCTTGGAATCTTGATTTTCATCGACGACTATTTCAACAGTCTCGCTGTCGGGAACATTAGCCGACCGCTGACGGACCGGAAGAAAGTATCGCGCGCTAAACTCGCGTATACGATCGACTCGACGGCCGCTCCAGTCTGTGTCATCAGCCCACTTTCGAGCTGGGGAGCCTACATCATCGCCATCATCGCTGGTATTCTCGCGAAGTATTCGATTGATAGCTACTCGTCGTTCTCGGCGTTCATTCAAATCATCCCGATGAACTTCTATGCCATCTTCGCACTCATGTTGACTGGGTACGTCGCTTTCACAGGGCTTGCCATCGGACCGATGCGAACGCACGAGCTACGTGCGCTTAAAGGCGAGCTCTACGACGTGTCGAAAGGTGCGCCGATGGGGATGAGTGAAGACATTAAAGAACATGATGGTGGGAAAGTCCGCGACTTGATCGTCCCGATCATCGTCTTGATCATCGCGACCGTCTCGGCCATGCTTTATACAGGTGGTCAAGCGCTCGCTGCCGACGGTCAAAGCTTCTCGCTGCTCGGTGCGTTTGAATCGACGGACGTGACGCGTTCGCTCGTTGCCGGAGCGGTCATCAGTTTAATCGTGGCGTTCTTGCTCCTGATTGGTCGCAACATTCCGGCTGTGGACTACGGTCATGCAGCGTGGGCCGGTATCCGGGCCATGTGGCCAGCCGTGCTCATCTTGCTGTTCGCTTGGACGATCATCGCCGTCATCGGTGACATGAAAACCGGTGATTACTTGGCAAGCTTCGTCACGGATACGATCGCGGCGTCATACTTGCCGCTCATCTTGTTCGCGATCGCCGGTCTCATGGCGTTCTCGACAGGTACGAGCTGGGGGACGTTCGGTCTCATGCTACCAATCGGTGCTGATTTGATCATGGCAGTCGACCCAGAGCTGTTGCTCCCAACACTTGCCGCTGTGCTCGCAGGTGCCGTGTTCGGTGACCACTGTTCACCGATCTCGGATACGACGATCCTCAGTTCGACGGGTGCCGGGTCGCACCACATCGACCACGTGTTGACACAACTCCCGTACGCGTTGATCGCGGCAGGAGTGTCGGCGGTCGGTTACTTGGTACTAGGGATCACAAGCTCGATGTGGATTGGATTCTTCGCGGCGTTCGCGACGTTCGTCGTCGCGCTGGTCGTCGCTCAAGTCATCTCGAAGCGCGGCCAAGTGCCGTCAGAAATGCGTGCTGAGCGTGAAGCGTAAACAGCTCGTCTGACAATCCGAAAAGATGTGTGTCACGAATCATGTGACACACATCTTTTTTGTATGGAATGTAAAAACAAATCCTGCCGCTATGCGACAGGATTTGTTTTTTAGTTAACGTCCAACCACTTGAAGCTAGCGTCAGCTCCGAACGGATGGCGGTACATGTTTTGAATGTTTGAGCGCTCGAGGTAAGCTTCACCTTTTTGGTAGATCGGTGCGATCGCGAAGTCGTCTTCGAGCAGGATGCGTTCAGCTTCTTGCATCGTCTCCCAACGCTTCATTTGATCAGCTTCTTTCTTCGCGCTTTGGATCAACTGATCGTACTCATCGTTCGAGTACGCCATCCGGTTGAACGGACCGTCTGTGATCCACATGTCGAGGTACGTCATTGGATCCTGATAGTCAGGGCCCCAGCCGGCAGCAGAGATATCATAGTCGCCTGCACCTTCAAGCTCGAGGAAGTTTTTGAACGGCTGTTGTTTGATGTTGAGTGTGAGTCCAGGCAAGTTCTTCTCGAGTTCACCTTTGATGTACTCGTTGACTTTCTTGAACGCTTCTTCATCACGCGAGAGGAACTCGAGTTCGATCGTCTCGACGCCGAGCTCGGCAAGTCCTTTATCCCAGGCAGCTTTCGCTTCGTCGACGTTGTAGCTTTGAAGATCAGGATACTTCTCGCGGAAGTCCGCGCCGTCTTCCGTGAACGTGAAGTCCTTAGCGACGATGAAGTTGGCCGGCTGTGAACCGTCTGTCAAGATGACGTCGGTTACGCCTTGCTTGTCGAAACCTTTCGCCAACGCTTCACGAATATTCACGTTTTGGAGTGCTTCATTCTTTTGGTTGAAACGAAGGAAGTTGATCCGTGCGTCAGCACGTGTTTTAAACTCTTCTGCTTCTTGGAATTGTGGAACGAATTCAGAAGACAAGAGTGTATAGTCGACTTCACCTGATTCGAACAAGTTGACACCGGTCGCGACTTCTTTGACGACTTTGACGTTAATCGTGTCCATCTTGACGTTTTCAGCGTCCCAGTAATCCGGGTTCTTTTTATAAACCCAACCTTCGTTGTCTTGCCAGCTATCAAGTACGTAAGGGCCGTTGTAGAGCGTTTTATCGACGGCCGTCGCGAACGACTCGCCTTGTTCTTCGACAAACTCTTGTTTTTGCGGCATGTACGTCGGGAATCCTGTCAACCCGAGGAAGTATGGAGCCGGTGCTTCCAATTGAACTTCAAGCGTCTTCTCATCGACTGCTTTCGCACCGAGTGAATCGAGTTCAGCTTCGCCGCCGAGGATTTTGTTGGCATTCTTCAAGTCTTGAAGGATGTATGCGTACTCTGCACCTGTTTCGGGATTGAGGGCGCGTTTCCACGAGTAGACAAAGTCTTCAGCTGTGACAGGTGAGCCGTCTGACCAGTTGGCGTCACGTAATTTAAATGTGTATGTAAGACCGTCTTCCGAAATCTCGACGTCCTCAGCAATACCTGGTACCGGTTGGTTGTTCTCATCGAGACGATACAGTCCCTCGAAGACGTTGTTTGTCACGATGATCGATGTCGAGTCGGTCGTGAGCGTCGGGTCAAGCTGTGGCAAATCAGTTGCCGAAACGAGCGTGACTTCTTTTTTCGCGTCACTTGATGACGACCCATCAGACGAATCTGTTGCCTCTTCTCCACCGCCACATGCTGCTGTGGCAAGCAAAGCGACACCCGATAAAGCTAACCATTTTTTATTCCGCATTGTCTAACCTCCCGAAAATTCTGATTGTTTCGAATATATTGCAATTAAACTACAAACAGAATGAATGCGCAATGAAATTTTTTAAATTATTCGAAAATATAAACATTACTGAAACACCTATCTAAACGTTCCTTTATTCAGTAGAATGAGAAAATCATCGGATGATTATACATTATTTACGCATAGTTATTCGTTTACAGCTAATTATTTTGGAGGTCTTTGAATGAAGTCACAATCAGCCGGTATCGGCTTTTTCGGGCTCGCTGCCATGGTCGTCGGGACGATGATTGGCGGAGGAGCTTTTAACTTACCAGGCGCGATGGCCCAAGGTGCCGGGGTCGGATCAGTGATGATCGGCTGGACCATCACAGGGGTCGGTATGATTATGCTGGCGTTCGTATTCCAATTTTTGGCGGATTCACGTCCTGAACTTGAGGGTGGGATTTATGCCTACGCCAAAGAAGGGTTCGGGAAGTTCGTCGGCTTCAATAGCGGCTGGGGTTATTGGATGTCCGCTTGGATTGGGACGGTAGCGAACATCACGCTGATCTTTAGCACGCTCAGTTACTTTTTCCCGATTTTTTCAGCAGAGCATCGATTGTTCCGGTTAGTGATGAGCGCGTTCTTCATCTGGGGGCTGTTCTGGCTCATCTCTCGAGGGATGAAGGAGGCGGCGCTCTTGAACATCGTCACGACGATCGCGAAGCTCGTCCCGATCTTCTTGTTCATCGTGCTCATTTTGTTTGCGTTCCAGATTGAGACGTTCCAAATCGATGTTTGGGGAGAGTCCGGGTTCAGTTGGTCGCACGTGTTTCCCCAAGTGAAATCGACGATGCTCGTGACGCTTTGGGCGTTTGTCGGCATTGAAGGCGCGGTCGTCTTATCGTCGCGGGCGCGCAATAAGCGCGATGTCGGGCGGGCGACGGTGATCGGCCTCATCGGGACGCTGTTGATTTACATGATGATTTCAATCTTCTCCTTCGGCGTCATGACGCAAGAACAACTTACGGCGCTCCCGGAACCGTCGATGGCGTACGTGCTCGAAGCGGTCGTCGGTCCGGTCGGTGCGACGATCATCAATATCGGTCTGCTCGTGTCGCTCGCTGGGGCGTTGCTCGGGTGGACGATATTGGCGACGGAGATCTCCTACGTGGCGAGCCGGGACGGTGTGTTCCCGAAATTGTTCAATCGGCTCAATCGAAATGATACGCCGGTGAGCGCCTTGTTCATCACGCAAGCGTTCACGCAAGCAGTCACGGTCATCGCCTTGTTCTCGGAACAGACGTACTTGGTGCTCTCGAGCATCGCCGGTATCGCCGCGCTCGTGCCTTACTTATTCTCGGCCTTGTTCGGCTGGAAAGAGGCACGGCGGACTGGTGTTCGGAAAATGGTCCTCGTTTCGAGTGTCGCCTCGCTCTACGCGGCATGGTTACTCTACGCATCCGGGATTGAATACATGCTCATCGCAATGATTTTGTATGCGCCGGGAATCTTCGTTTTCATGCTCGCAGAACGGGAGCAAGGACGGAAGTTCCTAAGCGGGATTCAGTATGCGATTGCGACTGTCATCATCCTCGCGGCGACTTATGGTGTGTACGGACTATGGACGGCTGCCATTAGCCTCTAATCAAAAGAAGCACCGGTCGTCGAGATGACGACCGGTGCTTCTTTATGTCTCGTTATTCGTGAGCAACCGGACGACTTGGTCGGGTGGCATTGGTTTGGCGTATAAAAATCCTTGGAACGAGTCGCAATCGGTCTCTTTTAAATGGTCGAGCATGATTTGGTCTTCGACGCCTTCGGCGACGACGTGAAGGTTCAAACTCTTACCGAGATGGACGATGACGTCGAGTAAGTGAGACTTCGACGTCAACCAGTCGTCGAGGAACACTTTGTCGATCTTCAGCTCGTCGACCGGGAACGATTTCAAGTATTGAAGCGACGAGAAGCCGGTTCCAAAGTCGTCGATCGACAGGCGGTAATCGAGCCGTTTGATTTGATTCATCCGAGCGATGGTTTCCTCCGTCTGTTGCATGACGAGACTTTCCGTGATCTCGAGGATGACGTCGGACGGGTTCAAGTCGAGTTGTTGCTTGATGTTTCGGAGCGTGTTGATGAAACTCTCGCTGCGGAACTGGTTCGGCGAAATATTGACCGCCATCGATAGAGGATGATTGACGAGCGGTTGCCACACTTTCAGTTGCTTGGTGGCCTCAAGAATGACCCAGTTGTTGATCGGGACGATCAGCGCCATCTCTTCAGCGAGCGGGATGAACTCCGAAGGCGGGATTTGCCCGAGTTGGTCGTGATGCCAGCGCAGTAACGCCTCAAATCCAATCAGCTTATCCGTTTTCAAGTCGAACTTCGGTTGGTATTCGAGATAAAAATGTTTTTCTTCGAGCGCTTGGTACAGCGCTTTTTCGATATGGATTTGTCTTGAGAACGCATCGTCCATGTCTTTCGTGACGAATTGGATCGTCCCGACACCGATGCGCTTGCCTTTGAACAAAGCGCTCTCGGCCCGGGTGTACAGCTCGTCCAACGAATTAGTGGCCGACGGGTAGAACACGCAACCGATCGAGATCGATAACATGATCGAATGGTGGTAAATCCGGAACGGTCGTTGCAGTTCGTGTTGCAGTTGACGAAGCAGCTGGAACACTTCTTCTTTTGATTGTTCAAAGAAAAGAATGCCGTACAAGCCGCCCGAAGGATGGAACATGACACTCGACTGGGGCAGGAAGCGTTCAGCCCGGTCTTTAATTTGGAGCAACAGTTCATTGCCGACGCGTGAACCGAACGACTCGTTAATAATTTTGAACCGATCGATATCGAAGAGGGCGACGTGCAACAACCCGTTATGTTCTTTCACGTCAGTAAGTGAGTGCGCATATTGGCGCAAGAGCCCTTTTTTATTTAACAGCCCGGTCAAATCGTTGTGATAGGCGAGGTAGTTCACTTCTTGTTCGAGACGTTTCTTATCAGACACGTCGAAACCAAACGCCGTGTACTGGGCGATTTCGCCGTCTTCACTTAAAATCGGTACAATCGTCAAGTTGAGCCAGCAGATGTTTGTCACATGTCGTTGCGACCGAATCGGCATCTCGCCGTTCCAAATTTGATCGGTCGTGAGCGCTTGACGTACCACACCCGCAAGCGGATCATCTTCAAAAGAGGGGTGAATGAGCTCGAACCAGTTACGACCGATGAATTGTTGGTCAGGTGCCCCGATCAAGTCGCACAACAGCGGATTGATCTCGGTGATCTCGCCACGAGCGTTGGCTGCCAAATAATAAGTCGAATGCTCGATCATCGCTTGGAAGTGGTGGAGCAGGTTGAACTGCTCGCTGCTGATGAGCGGACCGAAGCCTTTCGGTAGGAAGGCTAAAAAATAGCCGTTGATGTCGTTGATTGAAAAAGTTTGTAAGTAAGCGGTCGCATAGACGACCGAGCCGTTTTTATGTTTAAACGCCGTCAACGCCGTCGTTGAGAATGGATATTGAAGGAGCAATGGTGACCACGTTTCAAGCGCCTGTTCTAAATGTTGGACGACGGGTAGTGCGTGGTGTAGTAACTCGTCACGCTCCCAACCGAACAGCGTCTCTGCTTGTTCGTTCCAAAGGAGGACGGTGCCGTCAAAATCGATGTAACAGCATGGGATCGATAGGGCATCGATGAACGTATCAATCGGCAAATCACGCAATGAAGCCATACAAATTCCTCCAATCTGCATCAAATAAGTCATACTATACGTTCAGTGTACCTTATTTTCCCAACTCAAGGAACAGGCAAGCTCGTCGTTGTCAAAAGAAAGACAGTCATCATATACTGAAGGAGTAAGGTAGTTTTTTTCATAAGGGGGAAATCAAATGTCAAAAACACAAGAAGTGATTGAATTGACAGAGAAGTTCGGGGCGCACAATTATCATCCGCTTCCAATCGTCATCTCGGAGGCGAAGGGGATTTGGGTGACGGACCCGGAAGGAAATCGTTACATGGATATGTTGAGTGCGTATTCGGCTCTCAACCAGGGGCATTGTCATCCGAAAATCATTCAAGCGTTAAAAGATCAGGCCGACAAGATCACGTTGACGTCACGTGCTTTCTACAATGATCAGCTAGGTCGCTTCTACAAAAAAGTGGCAGCGCTTACAAATAAAGAAATGGTGTTACCGATGAACACCGGTGCCGAAGCGGTCGAGACCGCGGTCAAGGCATCACGGCGCTGGGCCTATGAGGTCAAACAAATTCCGGGGCAAGCCGAGATTATCGTCTGCACCGGCAACTTCCATGGACGGACGATGGCGGCTGTGTCGATGTCGACAGAAGCGGACTATCAGCGCGGTTTCGGACCGCTCCTCCCAGGCTTCAAAGTCGTGCCGTACGGAGACATCGACGCGTTCGAGGCGGCGATCACGGAGAACACGGCAGCGTTCATCGTTGAACCGATTCAAGGGGAAGCGGGTATCATCATCCCGCCGGCGGGTTACTTGAAGCGGGCTTCTGAACTGTGTAAGGCGAACAACGTGTTGTTCATCGCAGACGAGATTCAGTCAGGTCTTGGCCGCTCTGGAAAATGGTTCGCGATCGAGTGGGAAGGCGTCGATCCCGATATGTATATCCTCGGAAAAGCACTCGGTGGCGGTGTCTTCCCGGTATCGTGTGTGGCTGCTAACGAAAGCGTCCTCCAAGTGTTCAATCCAGGATCGCACGGGTCGACGTTCGGGGGGAACCCGCTCGCGGCGGCGGTATCGATCGCTGCGCTCGAGGTGCTTGAAGAAGAACAGCTTCCGGAGCGTTCGCTCGAACTCGGGACGTACTTTATGGACCGTTTAAAGTCAATCGACAACCCACGCATTAAAGAAGTCCGGGGCCGCGGTCTATTCATCGGGATCGAGTTGACGGAAGCGGCTCGTCCTTATTGTGAGGCGCTTAAAGAGCGGGGCTTGCTCTGCAAGGAGACGCACGAGACGGTCATTCGACTCGCGCCACCGCTTGTCATCACGAAAGAAGAACTCGATGAGGCGTTCACGGCGATCGAGGCTGTATTCGCACCGACTCCTATTTCATAATGCAAGAGGGCTTGTTATAATTTGAGAAGAAATGCAGACACCTGCCGGGCGATGTTTTCGCGGCAGGTGTCTTTTCGTAAGGAGGAACGGTCGTGCTCTACGTTTACGTTGGTTTAGCAGGAGCGCTTGGAGCGCTAGCAAGGTATGGGGTCGGTATAGGGATGCATACGTTGTTTACAGGTACATTTCCGCTAGGGACGCTCACCGTCAACTTGATCGGCAGTTTTCTACTCGGTTGGCTCACCCATTACTTGTTTCAAACTGGACGGCTCTCACCGATGGTCATTACGGCGCTCGGTACAGGGTTTATCGGTTCGTTCACGACGTTCTCGACGTTCAGTGTCGAGACGATTGTGATGATTGAGTCAGGGAACCTGATCGGAGCGCTCACCTATGTGACACTGAGCATCGTCCTCGGCCTGTTCAGCTCGTGGTTAGGCTATAAGCTAGGAAGAAGACGATTACGGCGTTTTGTGAAGCGAAAGGGGGAGGCGTGATGACTATTGTGACAGTGATGATCGGTGCCTTTTTCGGGGCGATGGCCCGCTTCGGGATTGGTCAGCTCGTTAAAGTATGGACGACGTCGGTCTTTCCTTGGGCGACTTTGTTCGTGAACGTGACCGGATCGTTTTGGCTCGGATATTTGTATGCGGCCCCTGTACCTTCGATGGTGGGACTCGGAATCGGCGTCGGCTTCCTCGGTTCGTTCACGACGTTCTCGACGTTCAAACTCGAAGTGATGCGGTTCGTGACGAAAGATTGGCTTCGCTTTGGTTTATACTTATTCGCGACGTATGTCTTCGGTTTAATTGCCGCCTACCTCGGCTACCAATTTGAACAATAAACAATCCCTCGGAAACTCCGAGGGATTATTTATTGTTCAGCGAGTTGAAGCTTTTCAGCACATGATGCGCATGTGCTTTCATAAGACTCACACTGCTCATCCATATGTTGTCCGCATTCTTGACACGTCTTATCTGGTAATTTCCGATAAAATTCGACTGACGATTCGAGTCGGCTTGCCCATTCATTCATATAAAGCGCCTCCTTTAAGTATGCGTGCGTTTGTTAAGTTGTATTCATTGTATTATAACAGTTGTGTTTAAGTCAATTATAATCTATAACAGATTTTTCTGTTTGGATTTGCTAAAATGAAATTATACGAAATGAGGTGACACGGATGAAGGCACCACAATGCGAAACAATCGCCATCCAAAGTGAAGACGTGGCTGTATTGCAACAGGCACTTGTGCGATTGGATGCGAACCGAGTCAGTCGGTTGTTTAAGGCGTTCGCTGATCCGACGAGACTGAAAGTGCTGTACGTCCTGACGCTCGAGCAAGAATTATGTGTCTGTGACATCGCCGCCGTGATCGGACACTCGACCGCGACCGCGTCGCATCATTTACGGACGCTCCTCGATCAAGGGCTCGTAAAATATCGTAAAGATGGGAAAGTTGTTTATTACTCATTAGATGACGAGCACGTTCGCCTTCTCGTCGAAATCGCGATGGCGCATAGTGCCGAACAGCAATCAGGTCTTTGAGAAGTGTCTACTGCGACAACACAGTAGACACTTTTTTTATTGTGTTCTCTTCCAATCAGCGTTACGATATATTCAAATAAACGTTTGAATGAAGTAGGAGGATGAGCTATGGAATCACGTGACGTCTTACCAGTCGAAGGTATAACTTGTACAAATTGTGCGGCGAAGATCGAGAAAAGCGTCTCGGAGCAGACCGGTGTCGCATCCTGTCAAATCGACTTTGCGACGAGCCGGATGATCATCGAATGGATTGATCCGGCCGAGCGTGAAACAGGGCTCCGTTCAATTGAAGAGACGATGGGGCGGATTGAACCGGGTGCGCATTTCGTGAAAACTGATCAAATCGAGCAAGCACCTAACCATTTGTTGTGGCGCTTTGGTATCGCCCTCAGCCTGCTTGTGCTCGCTCTCTTGACTGAATCACTGCCGTTATACGTGGTTGCTTATGCGGTCGCCGGCTATGATGTCGTCTATGCGGCAGCACGAAACGTATGGCATCGCGAATGGTTCGATGAGAAGTTTTTAATGACGATTGCGACGATTGGAGCGTTCGCAATTCGAGAATATCCGGAAGCGGTCGCCGTCATGCTATTTTATCAACTCGGTGAATACTTCCAAGGACGCGCCGTCCATGCGTCGCGTCGGTCGATCCAGTCATTATTGAATATGAAACCGACGATGGCACGTGTGCTCGGTCCCGACGGTGAGTTCGAACGGCGTCCCGAAGATGTGGCAATTGGCTCGGTCATCATCGTCCGTGCCGGCGAACAAGTTCCGATGGACGGGAGCGTCGTGATCGGATCGAGTTCACTCGATACGGCATCATTGACGGGCGAATCGGTTCCCCGTCAAGTCGGACCGCACGATGAAGTGCTCGCCGGAATGGTCAATTTAGAAGGGCGGCTTGAAGTGCGCGTCAAACGATCAGCGACGGAGTCGAGCTTGCAAAAGATGATTGCGCTTGTCGAACAGGCAAGCTCGAACAAAGCGAAGACAGAGCAGATGATCACACGCTTAGCCAGAGTGTATACGCCGATTGTCGTCGTTTTAGCAGCAATCGTTGCGTTCATCCCACCTCTTTTCGTTGGGAATTTAGAGGAGTGGGTGTATCGCGCCTTAATTTTCCTCGTCATCAGTTGCCCATGCGCACTCGTCATTTCAATTCCGTTAGGTTATTTCGGCGGGATCGGGGCTGGTTCTAAACGAGGGGTTTTGGTCAAAGGCGGCGAGTATTTAGACGTGCTCGCCGAAGTGAAGACGGTCATCTTTGACAAGACGGGAACGCTCACGACCGGTCGCTTTGAAGTGACGGACGTGACGACGAGCGGAGACGTGACGGAAGCGGAGTTGTTAACGCTCGCTGCCCGTGTTGAGATGGCATCGACACATCCGCTGGCAAAAGCAATCGTCGCGAAGGCGAGCAAGACGACCGCGTTTGCGAATATTACCGAAGACCCGGGCTACGGTCTGACAGCGACAGATAGCACGGATACAATCTATGTCGGAAGTGCCCGTTTCATGAGGAAGTTAGGACATTCGATTCAAGATGAACAAATGGGCACAAGCGTCCACGTCATGAGAAATGACCGCTGGCTCGGGCGGATTGAACTGATGGATACGGTGAAAGAGGATGCCGCAGCAGCCGTTGCCGCGCTAAAACGTCTCGGCTACCACACGGTCATGTTGACAGGGGACCGGGATGAAGTTGCGACGTCGGTCGGTTTGAAAATCGGAATCGATGAAGTGAAAAGTGAGTTACTTCCCCATCAGAAAGTCGAGGAAGTGGAGAAGTTGGCCGCGCGAGGGAAAGTCGCGTTCGTAGGCGACGGTTTGAACGATGCGGCAGCGCTAGCCCGTGCGGACGTCGGACTCGTCATGGGTGGAATCGGGAGCGATGCCGCAGTGACGGCGGCAGACCTCGTGCTCATGAATGACGCACCGAGCGATGTCGTTGCGGCGATTGAGCTAAGTCAGCGGACGAAGCGGATCGTGTGGCAAAATATTGTCCTCGCATTCGGGATGAAGGCGCTGTTCCTCCTGCTCGGCGTGCTCGGACTCGCATCGATGTGGGAAGCTGTGTTCGCAGACGTCGGCGTCGCGTTGCTTGCCATCGGCAACGCGACTCGCTTGATCCGTTCCAACTAAAAAAACTTCAAGCGAGCTTGAAGTTTGGTGAATGCTTGAGACCGATCAGTTGTGATCGGTCTTTTTTTGACGTGTTTTGAAAATCATGAACACGAGGATGATGATAGTCGCTACGAGTAAGAAAACGATTGAGTACAGTGCTTGAATGACGATATCGATTTGATTTTGAGTGGATACGAGCTCTTTCCGGATATCGTTGTATTGCATCTGTTTCAAAGCTCTTAAATCTTCTAGTATCGTCTGCCGTTGATCGGTCATTGACTCTGCCGTCGATGTCGCCTGTTCGATGTCACCGCTCTCGTACATGACGAGGACGAGGTCGGCTTCTTGTTCCCAAATGCCGTCCCGATGCAGTAAGTCGAGAAATGAACTTGGCGTTCTCCGATCATTCTTGATAGATTCCTTCAATTCTTTCGCACGTTGGGACATGCTGTAATAGGCTTCTAAAAAGCGGCGGTCTTCATAGGCGAGGAGACCGCGGATGGCGTTGGCACGTTCGATATTGTAGTACATGATGTCTTCAATTGCTTCATATGAATCGAAGCGTTGCTCGTGAATGGTATCGATCTGGTCAGTCGTGTTTCGCAGTTGAACGATGAAACTGGCGATGACGAGGACGATTAACACGGACAATGCGGCGAGTAGCAACAGGCACTTTCGTTGGGACATGTTCATCCCTCCTTATGAAGACAATCGTACAATATTTTTCGGGTTTCAGCATAAAATATTTTTTTGGGAAAGGAAAAACCGGGTAAAGAGTTAAATATATAATTATGACGTTTCTTGTTATCGCTTACAATAGACGATGGAATGATTTCATTCATAAGGAGAGTAAATATGCCAGAGAACTCGTCGTTAAAAAAGTTACATCAGGTCTTAAAAACAAAACGGACCAACCTTCAATATGAAATCCCGACCTTGTGGAACCGGATGCGATTTCCGGCAGAACCCGTGCGCGACGGTGTCGAGCGGGTGAACCCGTACGACTTTTTAATCGATACGATTGAACGAGGCATTCTTCCGCACGCTGTCAACGGGCGTGATTATCGTCAGTCGATCGCACAAGCGGACGGGCACCTCGAGACAGGGGGAGACTGGATTAAGCGCTCCTCGGTTTACTCGATGCAAGTCCGGACCTCGACGTCGTGGGACCATGACGGGTCAGGCTACGTCGAGATGGACAACTCTCAAGGCATGAAAGATACCGGCACGTTCGTGAAAACGCTGGCTCTGTTGCCGCACTTGTTATACATGGGGATCGACACGTTATTTTTATTGCCGATCTCGCAGCACAGTCATAAAAATAAGAAAGGTGAGTTCGGTTCCCCATACGCTGTCCAAGATTTCTTTGCCATCGACGAAGAACTAAAAGAGACATTGACAGGGGACGGGTTGACGGTCGAGGAAGAGTTCGCCGCTTTCGTCGAGGCGTGTCATATGGTGGGCATTCGTGTCGTCATCGATATCATTCCTCGCACATGCGCCCGCGATAACCGTCTCATTTTAGAAAATCCGGAATGGTTCTACTGGATCCCGGTTGCGGAACTCGCTTACTATCACCCGCCTCACGTCCCGGGAATTGGAGAAAACGTGAAGCCTGAGTATGCATTCCTGCCGATGATCTATGGATCTGAGGACGTTTGGCATCATCTCCGCCGCTTCTCGATGGCGCCTAATCTCGTCGATGCTGCCAAGTGGGAGACGGTGAAAGCCTACTTGGTCGAACATCCAGAGGAAAACTTACTTGCCGTCATCGAGCGTGAGTTCGGTTTGACGACCGCTCCGGCGTTCTCGGACTGTATCAACGATCCGCAACCGCCGTGGTCGGACGTCACATACTTCCGCCTGTTCCTCGACCACCCGACAGCAGCTGCACCTTATGTCGGCGAGGCGAGTCTGGCACCGTATATTTTGTTCGACTCGATCAAGTCGAACCAGTTCCGGGGTGACGAGATCAACGAGCCGCTTTGGGCGATGTTAGCCGACATCATCCCGCATTATCAACGCGAATATGGGATTGATGGTGCCCGAATCGACATGGGACACGCTTTGCCGGTCGATCTCGCCCAGCGCATTTTGACAGAGCCGCGTCAACTCGATTCGAACTTCAGTTTCATCGCCGAAGAACTGATCGAAGTCGGGGCTTGGGCGGCGCGTGACGCCGGCTACAATATGATCATCGGATACGGATTCTATAAAGAGCCGCGTTTTGACACGCATGAAACCCATCAATTCATCTACGACTCACGTTTCTTGCCGTTGCCGGTATTTGCGGCTGGTGAGACAGCCGATACACGCCGGATTGCGACACGAGACGGTGGACGCCAGGCGAGTCGCTTGCTCACCGTACTGAACGGCTTCATGCCGAACGGGGTGCCATTGACGAACTCGGGGCTTGAACTGTATGAGACGCAGCCGATGAATACCGGTCTCGATTGCCGACCGGAAGAGGCGTATCAGTTGTTCCCGACCGATCCATATTTCGGGAAACTTGCTTTCTTCGACGCGTATCAGTTCCATTGGGATCATCCCGAGCGGACTGAAATGGTCGAACTCATGCATCAAGTGGCGGAAGTTCGCCGCCGTTGGCTCGATGTTCTCGTCGACCCGAGTCACTTTGAACCGCTCACGATGATGGATATGGGGGCGCCGTTCATCGGTCTGGCTTGGTTACGGGCAGATACGAACGAGACGTTGCTCATCATCGCCAACACGAATATGCAAGAGCACCTGCGAGGGAAGGTGCCGCTCGATGGGGTGCGTCGCCGGAACTGGAACGCGAGTCGGTTCGCCGAGATGGTGTACTCACCGAACTCATGGCCGTACGCCGAGCATTCGTTCGACGACAACTGGGACCTTTGGGTCGATTTGATGCCAGGCGAAGTCAAAATCTATGAAATGAAATAAGCAACGCCTCGGATCCGTAAGTGGATCCGAGGCGTTTGTCTGTTCAAGCGTTTTGTTTCATGTAATAGATGACGAACTCGTCGAGCGGCATCGGTTTCGCGTAACGATACCCTTGCATCGAATTGCAACCGATCCGCCGAAGGAACGTCTCTTGGTATTCGGTCTCGACGCCTTCAGCGACGAGAGCCATCCCAAGTTGTCGTGCCATGGCGACGATGGTCGCGGTCACGGTTTGATACTCGCGATTTTCTTCTAGCTGCATCGTGAACTCCCGCGGGATCTTTAACTCGTCAATCGGATAGCGGACGAGATAGGCGAGTGAGCTGTAGCCGGTCCCGAAATCGTCGATCGATAGTTTGATGCCGAGTGCCTTCAACTCGAGAATTCGATTTAAGACGCGGTCCGACTGGTGCGCCGCGACCGTTTCGGTCAACTCGAAGTTCAAGCGGCTCGGTTCGATCGGGAAGCGTTCGAACAACGTCGTCAAATAATCGATCAAGTGTTCATCGAACAATTGCCGGACCGACAAGTTGACCGATAGTTTCGGCAAATCGATGTCGCCTTGTTCAAACGCGTACATCAGTTGGAACGTCTCATGAATCATCCAACGACCGAGGTCATGAATATGACCGGTCTCTTCGGCGATCGGAATGAATTCGCTCGGCGGGATGAACTTGCCGTCGCGTTGCCAACGCATGAGTGCCTCGGCGCCGATGATCGCCTTCGTCGAGGCATCGACCTGTGGCTGGAGATAAAGTGAGATCTCACCTTTCTCGAGTGCCATATCAAGTCCTTCCATCAACAATTTTCGTTCTTCCTTGTCGACGCGAAGCGCAGGAGCGAAGATGACGGTCTCATCGCGTCCTTTGTCTTTTGCCTTATACATGGCCAAATCGGCGTTTGATAAGAGGTGCTTCAGCGTCGTGCCGTGCTCCGGATAACGGACGATTCCGATTGAAGCATGAATTTCTACGAGGTTCCCGGCCATGAAATAAGGAGGACGATAAACGAGACGACGTAAACGTTCAACGAGAATTTCATCATCATTGTGTTCGGCGACGACGATGAATTCATCGCCTCCAAGTCGTCCGGCATATTCGTTTGGCAACAAGGCGCTGCGTAGACGTTTACCGATGTGCTGTAGCAACTGATCACCCATATGATGGCCGAACTGGTCGTTGATTTCTTTGAACCCGTCGAGGTCGGAGAACATGAGTGTGAACGAGCGGCCGTCCGCGATCAGGCGTTCAATCTGTTCTTGCAGCGCGTAACGGTTATGCAGCCCGGTCAAGCTATCGTGGTTAGCCTGGTACATGATCTGTTCTTGCTGGACGATCATTTGCGTGATGTCTTTGACGATGGCATAGATGCCTTCGACTTCCCCGTCAATGATCATCGGGATGTTCATCAATTGCCAAACGCGTGCCGAACCATCTTCTGTCACGACATTGACGTCTAATGTTTGCGGACGTCCGTTCGTAAGGTCACGTAACACGTTCGTATAGGCGGATCGATCCGTTTGTTCGATGATGTCTAAAATATTTGATCCGATGAGCGTCTCGGTGTCATGACCGAGGACAGAGCTCCCTGCTTCGTTGACGGACAACACTTCGCCGTCAAGGTCGAACAAAAAGATGGGCTCTGCGTGATACGCGAACAGCGAGCGGTACTGTTGTTCACGGAGTTCGAGCTCGTGGGCTTTCGTCGTGACTGCGACTTCGAGGTCTGTATTGACGGTATGTAACCGATGGCTAATGAGTGCGTTCTGTTTGGCGACAACGAATTGACGGATGAGGAGCAGCAACACCGCGTTCGCAATCATCGAGTCGATGATCGAGGTGCCGAGCAGTCGATCCGAGGCGAGCATGTACAACATGACAATCGTACTGTAGATGACGTAATCAAACACAGAATCATGAGCGAGGACGTCTTCTGTCGATTCATCAAACAAATAACTGATTGAAATGATGAGAATACTGATTACTTGAAGCAAATGGAGGAGCTCATGGCCGATACCGGTGAACAACTGCAGCTCATTGATGATCGAGGCGGTTGTAAAACCGAGAATCCCGATGAGGAGCATCACGCGGAAGCCTTGCCCGGATGTCACGATGCGATTCAAATATAAGAAACCGAGCACCATGTAAAGGCTGATGAGCACCATCTGTTCTTCAAAGCCGTTCAAATTCGTGACATACTGGCCGCCGTTCTTTGTGTAAAAAAAGATATGCAACGCACCGACAATCAAAAAGCTGAGCAGTGCGAACACATCAAACGTACGCAACTTCAACGTTCTAATTTCAATCGATTGGGTGATGACGATGAGGGCCATGATCAAATAAAAGAAGTTTTGAATGAACAGCATCATGTCAATTGGCATCGCCGTGGTAAAGCGGTGTCCCACCAAATAAGCGATGAAACAGACGTTGCCAGCGCTAATGAGAAGATAGATATAGCGGCGCATCCCGTGATGGCGCAATACGGCACTCCCGCTTACCACGGTGGCGACGAGTGCGATGATCATAAAGTAGACGAACAAGCTCGTCTCCCTTAACGCATAAGGGCTGAATAAGATAACGAATAGACCGATAAAAAACGTCCCGACGAGAAGAGCGGGGACTGATTGGCGCAAAGTGTGGCTAGACAACTTATGCACCTCCTTCTGTATATGTCTCTGAGGCTCATCCTTATTATCGGACCGTTCGGGTATTTATTACACAAAAAAATCGACAGCACGATGCTGTCGATCAAAGTGTATACGAATGTTCTTTAAAGTTACCGACAATTGAGTCGATTTCTGAGACAGTGACGAACGCCTCGGAATCAATGTCTGAGACGATTTGACGCAACTTTGGAATCTCATTGTTTTGAACGACGACGTATAGCATTTTTTTCGCGTCGTTCGAATAGCCGCCGGTCGCGTCCATGATCGTGACCCCACGCTTCAAGTTCTGTTTGATGACCAAGTTGATCTCGTCCGCTTTTTTACAGATGATGAAACACTGTTTTTGGGCGGAGAAGAAGCGATGGATCGTCAACAGCGTCCGCGACCGGACAAAACTGAGGACGAGTGCGTACATGACCGCTTTAATATCGAACGTGATGAACACGAGAATATAGACGATGAGGTCTTGGGTCAAAAAGATTTTCGGGAGCGATAAGTTGCGGTTGTTCATGAAGATGACTTTCCCCAAAATATCGAGTCCGCCTGTCGACGCCCCGGCAAATAACAAAAGTGCCAAACCGAGTCCCGAGACGATCCCGCTGAAGACGGACGCGACGAGCGGATCGTCGAGTGGCGTCGGTGGAATGAGTACAGGCAGCGCATCGATTAAAATCGATGACAGGACGACGACGAGTCCTGTCATGAGAATAAATCGTCTCCCGAGATATTTGATCCCGATGATGAAGAGCGGGATGTTTAGCACCAACTGGGTGAGTCCGATCGGTGTGCCGAACAGCTCGTTGACGATGAGCGTGATGCCGACAATCCCGCCGGACCCGATTTCATTCGGCTTTAGGAGCAGGCCGACAAAGATAGATTGTAGAATCGTTCCGGCGATGATAAAAAGGACTGTCTCGACAGCGATCCGTTTACGTGATTTTGCGTACATATGAGTGGCTAAGGCGCCATACGCCTCCTTTGCATGAACTCATGCAAGCGTACTCCGATGAAGCCTTAATTTCAAGTCTTGAAAGATTATAACTCGTTATGAAAGCGGTCGATATCACTTGCTAGCTGTTCGTGGACGTAGTCGATGACTTGAGCGTCGTCAAACAGTCCGAGCGGGGCGTCGTCCGGGATTGCGTCGAACGGTGAGACGAAATAGAGCACGGCCGCGACGAGGGCGTGTTGCTTGTCGGGCTGCATCTCGAACTGGGCGTTGTAGACGGCGCGTAGCATGTTGAGCAGTTGTTTCATTTGGAAGTACAGTGTGAGCTCCTCTTCCCGTTCGATGTCGCTAATTTCGTTTGAAGCGACGTCGACCGTGACTTTTGCTAGGGCGAGTTCTCCTTGGACTAATAAGTCACCTAGCTGTTCGTTCTCGGTGAAGTCGGTTTGGGCGTTGTTTAAAAAGTGTGAATAAGTCGTTTTCCAATCTGACATGTTTTTCTCCTCCTTCTCTCTACATCTACTAATATGCCCGTTTTTGCGATTTGGTTGCAACTTTTCCGAAAATTTAAGAAGATAGGTGTAAGTGAAAAAGGAGGAACTGTACATATGTCTACTGTAACTTTACCGACCGAGGCAGAATTTGCCCGTTATGCTGAGCTTGCCGTCAAAAAAGGTGTCAACATTCAACCGGGTCAACAGCTCGAAGTCCGAGCCGATATTAGCCAAGCACCGCTCGTCCGTCAAATCGTGAAAGCGGCCTACGCGGCCGGGGCGAAACAAGTGTACGTCAACTGGAGCGATGAAGAGACGACGAAAGTGCGTTACTTCAACGCACCGAATGAAGCGTTCAAGGAGTTCCCGGAGTGGCTCAAAGCACGATTCGAGCAACTCGCGGAAGAGAAGACGGCGTTCTTGTCGATCGTCAGCGACGATCCCGACGCGCTAAACGGTGTCGAATCATCACGCATCGCCGACTCGAACCGGGCGTCTGGTGTCGCGCTCGCGAAATGGCGTAAGTATGTCATGAGTGATAATGTCAGCTGGTCAATCGTGGCCGGTGCTTCTGAAGCGTGGGCGAAAAAAGTATTCCCAGACCGTGAAGATGCGGTTCCAGCCCTGTGGAGAGCGATTTTCGCAGCGACACGAATGGACCAAGACGATGTCGTTGCCGCCTGGGACGAGCACGATCAAGCGTTGCGCTCGCGGGCGCAGCTGTTGACGGACAAGAAATACGCGAAACTTCACTACAAAGCACCAGGCACGGAATTGACGATCGGTCTTCCGAAGAAGCACGTCTTCCTCGGCGGCGGCGGTCCGAACCTGGACGGCGTCGACTTCATCGCCAACATGCCGACGGAGGAAGTGTTTACGCTCGCCGATAAAGATGCGGTCGAAGGACACGTGTCGAGCACGAAGCCGCTCAGCTACAGCGGAAACTTGATCGACGGGTTCACGCTTTGGTTCGAAGGCGGAAAAGTCGTGAAAGCGGAAGCGAAACAAGGGCAGGCGGCACTCGATGAACTGTTGAACCTTGATGAAGGGGCACGCCGCATCGGAGAAGTCGCACTCGTGCCGGACGATTCGCCGATCTCAAACTCAGGACTCCTCTTCTACAACACGTTGTTCGATGAGAACGCCTCGTGCCACTTGGCGCTCGGTCGTGCCTACTCGACGTGCCTCGAAGGCGGACCGGCGATGTCGGCCGAAGAACTCGCTGAGAATGGTGCGAACGACTCGATGACACACGTCGACTTCATGATCGGCTCGGCCGAAATGAATATCGACGGTGAGCTCGAGGACGGGACACGCGAAGCCATCATGCGTGATGGGAACTGGGTCATCTAATAGAAAACAATAAGTAAAGACGCAAAGGCGACCGCCTTTGCGTCTTTTCATGTCATGAGAGTTCATACAGAAATGCGAGCGCGTTCGGCAACCGACGTCGCCATGCAATCTCGTTGTGGACCGCCCCAGGCTCGACTTCATAGCGGAAGGCGATGCCGGTCCGAGCGATCGTCTCGACGAGTTTCGCATTCGTGTATAAGTAGTCCTCGGGCGTGATCGGTCCGCTCGTTTCGTTCGTGCCGATATCCATATAGAGCCGGGCGGACAGGTCAGTTTGTTTCAGTTCACGAATGAGCGAGTCGAGGTTGGCCCAGGCGGCCGTCGACAGTGAACCGACACGACGGATTGCCGGATACGTCGCCATCATATAGAGCGAGATGACGCCGCCCATCGAGCTACCTATCACGCCGACGTCATCCGGGTTGGTCGCGTAGCGTGCGTCAATCCACGGCTTCAGCTCCAACATGAGCCAGTCGGCATAGAGACGCCCCTTGCCGCCAAGTGTCGGCCGGGTCTTAGCGAGCTCGGGCCCGATGCGTTTATAAAGCATCTCGTCTTCATAGAACGAGTACTCGTCATAGCGGTCGAGCCAATCGGGGGCGCTTGCGATGGCGACGACCATGAGCGGTAGTTGCAAATCGTCGAGATGGCGGTCAATCGCCCAACCTTCCCCGATTGTCGCGGTCTTGCCGTCGAAGACGTTTTGGCCGTCATGCATATAGAGCACGGCCAACGCCTCGTCGGTACGAGCGAAGTCAGGGCGGTAGACGCGGACGATTCGTTTTCGGCCGCGCATCGTCTCGGTCGGCAAGGTGAAACTAAACTGTTCGATCATACAATCATTCCTCCCTTCCTCTGACGGTCTCTTCTCATTTTGGCGTTGTCCGTACAAAAACTCAATCCGGAAGTTTGACTACCTACCGTTCGTTAGTTAAAGTGAGGGGAGATGAAAGGGGTAGATCGCACATGACCACGAAACAGCGAATTGAACAGGCTGCCAGACGCCGGTTTGCGCTTGAAGGATATGAAGGACTGTCTTTGGCGGCGCTCGCCGAAGATGTCGGGATTAAGAAGCCGTCTTTATATGCGCACATCGAAGGAAAAGAACAGCTGTTCAAACAAGTCGTCGAACAGATGGCCGAGCGTTACCAGCGAGCTTGGGAACAAGCACGGGACGCGTCTGACGGGGCGGCACCGCTCGAACGGATCGAGGCGATCGTTGAAGCGTTGATTCATTTCTTCGAAGAAGAAGAGACATGGATGCTGACGAAACGAATGCTGCTCGTACCGCCGCCTGAGCTACGCGCCTTCATCGAGTCGACGATCGGGTCGGTCGAGACCGAGCTCCAAACGTTTGAGAAAGAGCAGTTCCGTTTGGCGATGGAGCGGGGCGATTTACCGGAACAATCGCTCGACGACGTATATGATGCGTACTATTGCTTTTTGGACGGAGCGTTGCTTTCACTCTTTTCGTTCGAAACGAATCGAGCGCAACGACAGCATGCAGCATTTAAAATTCTTAAGAAAGGAGTCGGATGGACATGAAAAAAGAACAATTGGCTTGGGTGTGGCTCATGCTCGCCGGACTTCTTGAAATCGTTTGGGCGACGACGATGAAATTATCGAATGGGTTTACCGTATTAGGACCGACCGTCGTGACCGTCGTGTTATTGATTGTCAGTTTTGGCTTGTTGGCGATGTCGTTCCGTGTATTACCGGCCGGCACCGGGTACGCCGTCTTTACGGGTATCGGTGCTGTCGGGACGGTCATCGTCGGAAATATTTTGTTTGATGAGACGATGACGGGAATGAAGCTGTTGTTTATCGCGACGCTCCTCATCGGTGTGGTCGGTTTGAAGCAAGTGACAGGAGGTGAGCCGGCATGAGTTGGACATTTTTAATCGGGGCTGGGCTCGCTGAGATGCTTGCTGTTTTCTTCATGGGAAAATCAAAAGGCTATCAGATTTTAAAATGGTCGCTTCTTTCAATCATGACGTTCGCACTAAGTTTTTATTTGTTGTCACGTTCGCTCGAGACGCTGCCGCTCGGGCTCGCCTACTCGATTTGGGTCGGAATCGGCGCGGCGGGTGGAGTGATTCTCGGTATGCTGTACTTGAACGAGTCGAGCGACCGGTGGCGTATCTTCTTCTTGACGCTCATTATCGGAAGCGTCGTCGGGTTGAAAGTCGTGGCGTAAATAGGATTGAAACGAGCTAAAAACGGGAATTGAATAATTCAGATTGTGAACGAAAGGGGCGGGAAAAATGAATCTTGTAGAGTTGCAATCAGAACGTCTACGGCTTGAACCTTACACGATCTCCGATTTCTATTTCGTAAAATCGCTACTCCAAGATCCGCGGGTGATGCGCTTTATCAGTCCGGACGGCAAGCCATATACGGATGAACAGACAATCGAATGGTTCGAGAGACAATTGGCCCGATATACGACGGGCCGACAGACCGGACTCCTCAAACTGATGACACATCACAGTGATGAGCCGATCGGCCATGCCGGGACGCTCTTGCATGAACTTGATGGCAAAATCGAGCTCGAGGTCGGTTATTGGCTAGCACCAAAGCACTGGCACATGGGCTACGGCCGTGAAGCGGCCGCGCGTCTCATGCAACATGCGTTCGAGGAAGGCGAGAAAGACATCATTTCGCTCATCCACCCGGACAACGTGCCGTCACAATGCGTCGCGAAATCGAACGGCTTGCGTTGGGACCGTGACACCGAACACGGAGGCATGATCGTGTCCGTTTATGTCGGCGATTTGGAGCGTCTATGCCGTCACATGAAGCGGGAAGAAATGACGCGGTGAAAAAAATAAAAAAAGTTTTAAAAAACAGTTGCCAAGGCATTAGTTTCTTGATATATTAATAGTGTCCTAAAGAGAGGACACGACCTGATTCTGTAGCTCAGCTGGGAGAGCGCTACCTTGACAGGGTAGAGGTCGCTGGTTCGAGCCCAGTCAGAATCACTTGGGTGCCAAACCCGATGCGAAACCCATAGGAACGTGGGTTTCCGCGCAGCCACTTCTTACGAGAAGTGGCTTTTTTTGTGTATTCTTTTAATTGACAGCCCACATAAACAGTTGGTATATTCCTCTCAATACATACAGAAACGGGGAATTATACGATGGTATTAACCGGAACAATCGTCAATGCGGCCTTGATCGTGGTCGGCACATTACTCGGGCTGCTGTTTCACCGAATCCCCGAGCGGATGAAAGAGACGGTCACGGCTGCCATCGGTCTCGCCGTCGTCTTGCTTGGCGTGCAGATGGGCATGAAGAGTGAGAACTTTTTAATCGTCATCGGCAGTCTCGTTATCGGAGCCGCACTTGGCGAATGGTGGAAGCTCGACGAGAAGTTGAACGAGATCGGCTATCAGTTGGAACGGCGTCTCGGTGGAAAAAGTAAGTCGAGCATCGCGGAAGGCTTCATCACGGCGACGCTCATCTTTGTGATCGGGGCGATGGCCGTCATCGGTGCGCTCGACAGCGGTCTGCGCGGGGACCATGACGTCCTCTATACAAAAGGGTTGATTGACGGTTTCACGGCGCTTGTGCTCAGTTCGACGCTAGGCATCGGCGTCATGTTCTCGGCCGTACCGGTCTTGTTGTACCAAGGAGCGATCGCGTTGCTCGCCATCCAGATCATGAAGTTCATTCCGGAGTCGCTCATGGATGACTTTATTTTGGAGATGACGGCGACCGGGGGCGTCATGATCGTCGCCATCGGGTTGAACCTGGTCGGGATCACCCGGATTCGTGTCGCCAACTTACTGCCCGGTATTTTGATGGTCGCGATCATTGTCACCGCATTACATATCTTCCAATGAAAAAACGGACTAGCGCGAAACAATGCGCTAGTCCGTTTTTCATTGATGATAACTTTTTTTATCAGCGTGTAAGGCTTCCGCAATGATTTTATCCCAGTCAGCGGCATCACAGGATGTCGTGCAAGTCGGTGCGATTTCGCAAGTGGCGCATTTACCGGCTTTTGCTTTGCGGGTGTAGCGATAGAGCGAATAGGCGGCGTACCCGAATACGGCAAGACCGATCAGTAAATCAAATAAGAACATATGATTCCCTCCTTGTTAAGACAATCCGAACAGACGACCGATTTGATAGATCATCAGTGATACGACGTACGCAACACCAAGCCCATAAAGGCTAGCGACCCACGTCAATTTGGCACTTCCCACCTCGCGCCGAATGACGGCGACGGTCGCTAGACAAGGGACGTACAAGAGGACGAACGCCATGAAACTATATGCGCTCAACGGCGTAAACACGGGAAGCAACGAAGCGGACAAGTCAGATTCGCTGACCGCATAAATGATCGCCATCGTCGATACGACGACTTCTTTCGCCAAAAAACCTGTGATGAGCGAAGCGCCGGCCTGCCACGTCCCGAAACCGAGTGGAATCAGCAACGTCGCAACGACTCCACCAATCATAGCGAGAAAACTCTCATTCATCGGGACGTCCATTCCGGCTGGACCGGAATAGGCGAGTAACCAAATGAAGACGGAACCGCCAAAGATGAACGTACCTGCTTTTCGGACGAACCCTTTCGCCTTTTGCCATGTGCTGCGCCAAAGCGTCAACCCTTGGGGGACACGGTATGGAGGCTGTTCGACGATAAAGAGGCTGTTCCGATCTTCCGCCGCCAATACGGACGTGAATATTTTCGCGGCAATCAACGCCAGGACGATCCCGAGCATATAGAGCGATAAGACGACGAGCGCTTGGTTTGATGCGAAAAAACTGGCAGCGAAGACGGCATAGATCGGCAGACGCGCCGAGCACGACATGAACGGTGAAATGAAAATCGTGACGAGCCGCTCCCGCTCTTCCTCGACCGTCCGTGCCGCCATAATACCTGGGACGTTACAACCAAATCCAATGATCATCGGAATAAAACTTTTCCCGTTCAGTCCGACGAGTTGCATAAATCGGTCCATGACAATGGCGACACGCGCCATATAGCCAGAGTCCTCTAAAAACGAGATAAAGAAAAAGAGCACGAAAATCTGTGGGACGAAGACGAGGACACCGCCGACACCGGCGATCACCCCGTCAATCAGCAACGCCTGGATGAAAGAGGAGGTCCCGAGGAGTTGTAACAACGAGCTTGTTCCGGATGTGACCGGACCCGACAGAAATCCATCCAACAGATCGGACAACGGGGCACCGATCCAGTTGAACGTGATGTGGAACAAGGCGTAAAGTACTGTAAAGAAAATGGGTAAGCCCCAGATCGGATGTGTCACGACGGCATCGATGCGGTCGGTGACCGTGGCTTGTTGTGCGTTATGCTGATCGACGACGTGATGGCGAACGTCTTTTGTCCAGTCGCGTCTGCGTTCTGTAATGTGGGCGTGGGCGAAGCGTCCGAGTTTCACTTCCAACGCTTTACGAATTTCATTGACGGTTGGCGTCGAAGACTCGAGCTGTTCTGAAATGACGCGATTTCCGGCCAAGTATTGAATGGCGACCCAGCGATCGCGCTCACTGAGTCCCGTCGCTTCAAGAATTTGTTGAAGCGCCTGTTCGGTCTCTTCCCCGTAATCGAGTACGAAAGGTTCGCGAGGGGTCGTTCGCAGGGAGGACAGGAGGACTTCACAGCCGGCACCTGTTCGTGCTGTAATCGGAAACACGTCCACGTCCAAACGTTCTCTCAAACGCTTTAAATTGATGTGGATGCCTCGTCCTTCAGCGACATCGACCATGTTCAGACCGATTTGAAGCGGACGGCCCATTTCGAGCAGTTGGAGCGTTAATTGTAAGTTACGTTCGAACTGCGAGGCATCGATGATGTTGAACATCCCATCGAACGGTTCATGCAACAGGAATCGCGAGACGATTGCTTCGTCAGCCGATAGCGGGTCTAAATCATAGACACCGGGCAAGTCGATCAACTGTCCGATGTTTCCATGCAACTGTCCGATTTTCTGTTCAATTGTGACACCGGCCCAGTTACCGACGTGGGCGAAGGAGCCTGTTAATCGGTTAAATAAAGACGTTTTTCCGGTGTTCGGGTTTCCGATTAGGGCAATCCGTTGCGTCACGGGACGATCACCCCAATCTGTTCAGCGTCACAGCGACGGATGGCAATCATTTGTTGATGTTCGATTTGTTCAATCGTGAGCGGTCCGGAAAAGATGGCCCGACGTTTAATTCGTACGGAACAGCCCTCATAAAATCCTAAGGCAATCATGCGACGCCGCAAGCGGTCATCGATTCTCGTTAAATCGGATATGAGCACTGGTTGATGTAGCGGCATGGCAAGTAATGAACTCATTAAGATCTCTCCATTTTAGTCAAATGATAATTCTTCTCATTTGGTAGCATAACACGTTCTTTACTATCGGGAAGCAAGATTATTTGTGGATTTTATGACTTCTAAAAAATAGTAGTGCGAGAATTAAAAAACCGCCCGATAGAAGTCAGAACTTAACGTTCGACTTCTATCGGGCGGTTCAAGTACTTACGTTCTTTCAATCGTTGCGTCGATAGGATCATGATCCTCTTTCGCGCTCTCACGCAGGGCGGACGACATCACGTCAGACAAGTCACGTGAGCGGAGCACGCCGACACCGCGGTCGGTCGGTCCATCAGGTGCGGCGACGTCGGCGATCAGCTCGTCGGTCGGACGTGTCTCATGCAACAATAACTCGGCTGATCCTTTCATCGCTTGAGCGACGATTTGGCGGGCCGTGTCTTCATCAAACCCGGCTTCTGTCAGCACCGGGGTCATCGAACCGACGATCTCGTAAAAGAACGCAGGACTGCATCCGGCTGCCGCCATGAAAGCTGACATCGTTTTCGCGTCCGTGACGGCTGTCCGACCGACCCGGTTGAACAGTGCCGCCGCCGTCTCGCGGGCGGTCGCATCTGTCTCAGGTCCGAACCAGAGTCCAGTCATCCCGGTTTGATAGGCGACCGGGGTGTTCGGCATCGCACAGATGGCTGGGATGCCGGATGCTTCTTCAAGCTCGCTCGGCTCGATATGCGCCGCGACGGATATGAGCAGCGGTGTTTTCCACGTCTGTGATTGAGCGTAAGTCAAGACGCCATCTGGTTGCATCGCGAGCACGACGATTGTATAGGCGTTGACGTCTTCTGTTTCGACGATCTGTACGCCGAGCTCATCTCGCAACTGCTCTAGACGTGTCTGGTCGCTCCGGTTCGTCATCGTAATCTGTTCAGGGGAGAGCCCGGAAGCAATCCAGCCTCGGACGAGTGCCTCGCTCATCGATCCTGCTCCTACCATTAATATGTTCATTTCCGTCACCTCTTCATTCATTTGATTCGGTCGTATATATGTTGCCTATCATAACAAATGTTCGAGCAATTATCGCCTGTCACGCTCAGATTGTAAAATAAAGGAAAAAACTCGTCGTTTTGTAACGGGAATCGACGAAGCGCTGCAGATGACAATTCACGCAGTCCGGGCTATCATTGCAGTAATCTGACTGAGCGAGGCGATTGAAATGAAACGAGTATTAGTACGTGGGATTCAAGGATACCAGCGCTTTATTTCTCCTTTAAAGCCCCCGACGTGCCGATTTTATCCGAGCTGTTCGCACTACGGGATTGAGGCGATTGAGAAGCATGGCGCTGTCAAAGGCGGGTATTTGACGACGCGGCGCCTGTTGCGGTGCCAACCGTTCCATTCGGGCGGACTTGACTATGTGCCGGACGATTTTGATTGGAAAGCCCCCCTGCAACGCGAAAAGCCACCGTCACAGCGAGACGTCTAACTGACGGATCGCTGTTTTAGATACAGGGCGTTTATCCCCTTCTTTGTTTTAGCACAATACTTTTGACAACGTTCCGAGTATTCTGAAAAAATAGAGTTGTATTTATTACATACGGGGAAAGGGGATTACAGCATGAGTCAATCGTTCAGCGAACTAATCGGTACGATTTCAGACTTTGTGTGGGGACCGCCGCTGTTAATTTTGCTTGTGGGGACAGGCGTTTATTTGACGGTGCGTCTCGGGGGGCTCCAAATCACGAAGTTGCCTTACGCGTTGAAACTCGCATTCTCTAAAAATCAAGACAAGACGTCACGAGGAGATATTAGTCACTTCCAAGCGCTCATGACAGCGCTCGCGGCGACCGTCGGTACGGGGAATATCGTCGGTGTCGCGACTGCGGTCGTCCTCGGGGGACCAGGCGCGATCGTTTGGATGTGGGTATCGGGCTTCTTCGGGATGGCAACAAAGTACGCCGAAGCCGTGCTCGCCGTCAAGTACCGGGTGACGGACGAACGTGGTCAAATGGCCGGAGGACCGATGTATTATTTGGAACGGGGCTTGAAGCAACGCTGGCTCGCGGTCGCGTTTGCAGCGTTCGCCTCACTGGCCGCGTTCGGGATCGGGAACGGGGTTCAAACGAACTCAGTCGCGTTGGCGCTCAACTCGACGTTCGACGTCCCGCTTTACGTATCGGGTATCTTGATGATGATTTTTACGGGCGCCGTCATTCTCGGTGGTGTCAAATCAATTGGTCGTGTCGTCAGTTACTTCGTCCCGGTCATGATCGTCTTTTATTTATGGAGTGGTCTCTTGATCATGATCATGAACTACACACTCATCCCCGATGCGATCGCGCTCATCTTCAGCAGCACGTTCAGCGCCGAAGCGATTGGCGGCGGGGCCATCGGGGCAGCCATCCGGTATGGGGTTGCGCGAGGCGTCTTCTCGAACGAAGCCGGTCTTGGCTCGGCTCCGATCGCAGCGGCCGCGGCCAAGACGGACATGCCAGGTCGTCAAGGCCTTGTCTCGATGACGCAGGTGTTTCTTGATACGTTGATCGTCTGTTCGGTCACCGGGATCACGCTCGTCATGGGCGGTCAAATCGGATCTGGACTCGAAGGGGTCGAGTTGACGACGGCGACGTTCGAGCAGTTCCTCGGGCCGTTCGGCGGTTATGTCGTCACGATCGGTCTCGTCATGTTTGCCTACTCGACGGTGCTCGGCTGGTCGTATTACGGTGAGCGGTCGATTCATTACTTGTTCGGTCAAAAGTCGATCATCCCGTATCGGATCGCGTTCGTGCTCGTCGCCGGACTCGGGGCGATGACGACGAACTTGAACATGGTATGGGCACTGTCTGACGTCTTCAACGGCTTGATGGCCATTCCGAACTTGATTGGGCTCTTGTTCTTGTCGGGTGTCGTCATCGCTGAGACGAAGCGCTTTAATCAGCGGTTAGCGATCGAGAATCGAAGTCGAAAAGCATCGTAACGAACGCCGCTATCCTTAATCGGATGGCGGCATTTTTCGTTTGTTCTTTATTTCCTCAAGTCGTGCCTGCTGCAAGTGATTGAATACTTGTGTCACGAACCCGACCATGATGCCGACGCCGGTGATGACGTAACCGATTGTGAACACTTTGCCGATATCGGTCGTCGGGACGAAATCACCGTAGCCGATCGTCGTGAGCGTGATGACGCTGAAATAGAGGGCGTCTAACCAACGCATATCTTCGAAGCGGGTATAAAACAGCGTTCCCGACAATATAGTAAGGGACGCTAAGGTGAACAATACTTGAAATTCGGGTTCTTTCAACCCGCGCCAAATCCCACGGAACATGCGACGGAACGTCAAAATGAATGAGAGCATACAGATCCCTCCTTTCCTAGTAGGTTTGTTCGATAGAAACGAGGGAACATCCTTTGTAGCCAAAAGATGAGTCGACGAATTCGTCGACTCATCTTGTATGAAGTGTCAATCGTTTCGTGATCGGTTGGATTGTGATGTTCATGTCGATCATTCGATTGTCGCGTTTTGGTTCATCCGTTCGCTCGACGCGCCACGCGAGGTCATGCAACTCGTTTAAAGCAGTGGCGATGTCATAGAACGACAGGCTCGGATTGCCATTCAATTGATATAGACCGGGACCGCGCTTCGTCAAGATCTCGAACAGTGCGTCAGCCGTGTCTTCTAAAAAGGAGCACGACGGGTACCAGTGTGCGCTCGCATTGATGACACCGTGCTGGTTCATTTCATTCGTAAAATAGTCCATCATATTGTTCGAGCCGGCAGTTTCTCCAATTTGCCAGCCGAGTCGGACGATTTGTGCCCCGGGGTTTGTCCGGGCGATCGTTTCCTCGCAGGCTCGTTTGTAACTGCCGTACTCGTCCGTCGCGTCAGGTGGTGTGTCCGGCATGATCGGACCGGTCACATTGTCTGAGAATACCGAGACCGTGCTCGTAAACAAGAACGGGATGTTGTATTCTCCACAAAGGCGGGCCAACGTTTCCGCCCATTCAACCGATCCCATGCCGATATGGAGAAAATAATCAGGACGCACCGATTCGATAAATTCACGCATCGCCGCCTCGTCTGACGTCGAGACTTTTGATCTGTCCCAAGCGACAGGTTCGATCCCATGTCGTTGTATCGTTTTGGCGACGACCGGTGCGACTGTACCGTTCATGCCCGTTAAAATAGCTTTCATAAAAATTCCTCCCTTCTGTTTCTATCATCCCACACTTCTAGATGTGACAAACCAACAGTTTCTAGCTTTATGCTAGACTAATTGGTGGAGGAGATAAATGATGAACATTCGACAGGCACAGTCAAACGAGAGTGTAGCGATCGCACCGCTCGTTTACGCAGCGATTCATGACATCGCGTATTCATTGACGGGGACGGCAGACCAAAAGCAAGTGCTCGAGCGCTTAGCGATGTGGATCGGTCGGCCGAACAACCGGTTGAGTTATGAAAACATTTGGGTGGCAGACATAGATGGCGTTATCGCAGGTATTATTATCGCCTATGAGGGCAAGCGCGCGACTGAGTTGGATGAGCCGATTAAGCAATGGCTCATTGAGCGCGGGCAGCCTGGACATCTTGACGTGGAGACGGAAGGAGACGTTTTGTATATCGATTCCGTGGCCGTCGACTCAGAATTTGGAGGACGCGGGATCGGTACGAAATTGGTCCGGCGAGTGGTCGAACATGCTCGTGAGATCAACATCCCGGTCGTCACACTCAACGTCGACCAGGACAATCCGGCAGCGGCTCGTCTTTACGAACGTCTTGGTTTCCGCAAACATAAAGAGATTGAGATTTCGGGAGGCCGCTTCGATTATATGATGCTCAATCTGTGAAACATGGGTCGAAGTCTGAGTCTCAGTCTTGAAACCGATGCAAAACCCGAGCTTCTCGGATATACTAAGTGCTTGAAACGAATCAGATGTAAAAAGGAGATCGATTATGGAGTGGAAAAATATCCTGCGCGGTATCGCGATGGGGACGAGTGACTTAATTCCTGGCGTCAGCGGGGGGACAATCGCAGTCATTTTAGGGATTTACGATCGATTGATCGAAGCAATCAGCGGTGTGTTCAGTCGGCAGTGGAAAAAGCATATTGGGTTTCTAATTCCGTTAGCAATCGGAATGGGAACCGCGATTTTAGGACTGAGCCGTCTGATTGAATTTTTATTATTAGAATACTATGCACCGACACAGTTCTTTTTCATCGGCTTGATTCTTGGGATTATCCCGCTGTTGATGTTTGAATTTAAATCGCGTGCGACGATGCGTCCCGTGCACATCGTGGCGATGGTGATCGGAGCGATCGTTGTTGCGAGCATGGCAATCATCAAACCGGCCGACACGGCCATTATTACCGAACTTACGACCGGCACGGCGCTGTTGTTGTTCTTCTCGGGTTGGCTCGGCAGTATGGCGATGTTGCTCCCGGGGATCAGCGGTTCGTTCGTCTTGCTCTTGATCGGCGTGTACCCGACGGTCATCAGCGCCTTGTCGAACTTGAACGTGCTCATTATCGGGATCGTCGGACTCGGTGTAGCCGTCGGGTTTATCGTCAGCAGTAAAGTGATCCGTTATTTGCTCGGAAATTTCCCGGGCATGACGTTCTCGGTCATCTTAGGACTCGTCATCGGGTCCCTCGCCGTCGTCTTCCCGGGTCTTCCGGAGACGGCGACGATGTGGGTCTTGAGCGTTGTTTCGTTCATTGCCGGTTTTATGATCGTCCGACTGCTCGGCCGATTTTCTGTATAAAAAATGCGATCCTGTCATTTGCTGACAGGATCGCATTTTTGTTGGATCGAGGTTATCGATTCGTGCTTTTTGACGCTTGTTTAATAAATGAACGGAATCAATCGTTTTCGCGATTTCGCCCATGTTTGATAGGCGCTACCGAAGTGTGACGTCAACATCTGTTCTTCGATATGGATGCGCCAAAGCAAGGCGATTCCCATGGCGAACGTACCGACGAGCGCGACGCCCCAATGACTGAAATAGAGCGAAAAACCGAACGTGATAAATAATAGACCGGTATAGAGCGGATGGCGCAAAAAGCGGTACGGTCCAGAGCTGACGATCTCATCCGCGGGACGGACGACGACGTGACGGGTGAATTGATGGCGCAAATGCGCGATTCCCCAGTAACGAAGTGAAACACCGGCTATGTAACACCCGAGCCCGAGCCAGCGGACTAGGAGCGGTTGGCGTGTTTCAGTAAAAATAGACAAACCGATCGAGACGGCGAACACGGTGACCATAATGAGTGAGACGATGTAAAAGCTCATGTGCTCACTGTTCCCATCGGTCGGTTCATCACGATTACGGTATCGCCCCATCTCATACAGCCATGCGGTCGAGACGAGAATGAACAAACCATCGAGCCAATCCATAACGTTCCCCCCTTTTTTCATATCTTTAATAGTCTTCCACTCATTACCCGACTCTTCCTGCCGAAAAACGCCTCGCAATGTGCGAGGCGTTCCGTTTACTGTCATACTAACGAGCACTGGCAACGAGATTGGCACTCGAAGGGTCGAGCGCTTCACGTTGAATCTCGTCTTTTATAAGTTGGTAGGTGAGGCACATCGGTTTTTCGGTCCGTGGGTCTCGTCCGATGATGGCGTCGATATGAAAGACTTGCCTAAGGACGAGCGGACAAATGACTTCCTCGGCGGAGCCCGTCGCGAGCACTGCTCCGTCTTTCATGGCGACGATATGGTCGGCAAACCGGGCGGCCTGATTCAAGTCGTGGAGGACCATGACGATTGTCCGGCCCTGCTCGCGGTTCAACGTTTCGAGGAGTTCGAGCACTTCGAGCTGATGCGCCAGATCGAGATACGTCGTCGGCTCATCTAAAAAAATCAAGTCTGTCTCTTGGGCCAGTGCCATCGCGATCCAAACACGCTGGCGTTGTCCGCCTGAAAGGGCGTCGACGTTCCGGTCTTTGAACTCGAGCGTGCCGGTCACGTCAAGCGCCCAATCAATCACTTCATGGTCATGTTTCGATAAACGACCAAACCCCGATTGATAAGGGAAGCGACCGTACGAGACGAGTTCTCCTACGGTCAAGCCGCCAGCGCCTTCAGGCGTTTGCGACAGAATCGCCATCTTTTGAGCGATTTCTTTCGTGTTGCATTTGGCGATGTCCGCTCCGTCTAAATGGACCGAACCGTTAGACGGGGACAGAATCCGAGTCATGGCTTTCAAGAGTGTCGATTTCCCACAACCGTTAGGGCCGATGATGGTCGTGATTTGACGGTCCGGGATCGACAAACTCAATTGCTTCACAATTGTTTTGCCGCCGTAACCGACCTCGATGTCTGCCGTATGGATCCGTGACATATGGATTCCCCTCTCCTCGTAACAGTGGTTTTGATAATGATTCTCAATGTAACTTCAACTATAGCAGTCTAAATGAAAAGCTGTCAACGAATGTTTCGATATCAAAATAGATTGTCTGAACTAAAATTTCGATGTATATTAAATGAGAATGATAATCAGTGGCGGTGGATGTTTAAGGAGGATGGAACGGATGAGCGAACAGGACGTGTACGACGTAACGATCATTGGTGGCGGTCCAGCGGGGTTGTATGCCGCTTTTTATAGCGGGTTGCGCGGGATGAAGACGAAGTTGATCGAATTTCAACCGCATCTCGGTGGTAAGATCCATGTGTATCCGGAGAAGATGATTTGGGACATCGGTGGCGTCACCCCGACGACAGGTGCCCGCCTCATCGAACAATTGATCGAGCAAGGTCTCACGTTCGACCCGACCGTCGTGCTCGGCGAGAAAGTAGAATCGATGGCGAAAGATCACACTGGTCATTTCGTGCTCGATACGACGAACGGCCGGCACGTGTCAAAGACGGTCATCGTCGCGACGGGGAGCGGTATTTTACAACCTCAAAAAATTGAGATTAGCGGGGCGGAGCGGTTCGAAGTCTCGAACCTTCATTATACGGTTAAGTCGTTGATGCGTTTTAAAGGGAAGACGGTATTGATTTCCGGTGGCGGCAACAGCGCCATCGATTGGGCGAACGAACTTGAGCCGATTGCGGAGCGCGTGATTTTGACGTATCGAAAAGAAGCGCTCAAAGGGCATGAATCGCAAGTCGACAAGCTCCTCTGTGGCCGAGTCGACTGCCGACTGCATACAACGATCGAGGACTTGATTTCCAATGATGGCACGACGATCCATGCCGTCAAGCTCATCGATTGCGGGACCGGGGCAAGTGAATTGGTCGAGGTCGATGAAGTGGTCATCAACCACGGCTACGAACAGGACTCGGCTCTCCTCAACGACAGCGAGTTAAAAGTCGAGATGGTGGATGGGTTCTATGTGAACGGGAACGCGAGCAGTGAATCGTCAGTACCTGGACTTTATGCGGCGGGAGATATTTTGACGCATGAAGGCAAGGTGCATCTGATTGCGGGAGCGTTCCAAGATGCGGCTAACGCGGTCAACCGGGCCAAGACGTTCATCGATCCGGACGCGACGAAGTCGGCGATGGTGTCGTCGCACAACGAACGGTTGAAAGCGAAGAATCGTGACATCATCGAACGGACAGTAATGAAGCAGTGAGGGGTGTCCCTCACTGCTTCATTGTCGGATAATCGCATAGTTCGACGATGACCCCGCCCGAGTGGCGTGGGTCCATATAGATGAGGCGTCGGCCTTTTGCCGTCGTTCGGAGCGTATCTTCTAAAAACGTGATGCCTTCGCGTTTCAAAGCGTCAATCGATGCTTCTAAATCATCGACCCGATAGGCGATGTGGTGAACGCCTTTGCCGCGTGCTTTCATGAATCGGGCGATCGGGCTCGTCGGACTTGTCGGCAAGAGCAACTCGATCACGTCTTCACCGACGTGAATCACGGCGAGCTCGGTTTCGACACCGGCTGCCGTATTCGTATAACGGTCGACAAGTTTTCCTTGTAACACGTTCGTGTAAAACGAGATCGCTTCGTCTAAGTCGCGAACAGCGATCCCGGTGTGGTCAATTTGCATACTAATCCCTCCTCTTGCTCTAGTTTGCCGAAACTTGAACAAAATGTCACTTCACAACGTTTTAGCAAAATCCGATATAGTAGAAGAGGGAGGGACGGCGACATGAACGGAAAGATCACTCTTGGATTGATCAGCGCGTTCGCGCTGGTATCATTTGTGTTTGGACTCTCACTTGCGACGTTTGTCGATTATCAGATCAATGAGGAGCAAGTCGTTCTTGAACGACTGACGACCCACAAAAAAATCGGGCCGGCAGAAATCCTTTCGACCGAAGTGGATTTTCATTTGAACGGTTCGAATTATGCGCTTCGCTTCACGGATGAACCTCACATCACGTATTGGTTCAGTGTCGCGGACCGTGAAATTCAATTCGATCGGATTGAATCGTTGGACCGACGTGATATCGGGCTTCGAACCGTGCTGTTCGAAGAGATGCCACCCTTAGCAATCGAATCGGCAAACGCTGCTGAATGAAGAAAAGACGCCAAACGAACGAATCCTTTCCGTGAAAAGGACGTGACGTTTAGCGTCTTTTTCTAATTGAGTGGAAACGATGGCGCGGAAGGCGCCACTTCTTTAATCATCGTGTAGGTTCCTGTTTGGGTTGGCGATCCGCCTTGTCGGATCAAAGCGTATCGCAGCTCTGGTTGGAGCGAAGTCAACGTGACCCGAATCTGTTCAAGCGACCTGAACCGGAAATAAAATTCTTGCTGAATAAAAGACACGGCCTCTTGAATCAGCTCATCGCTACCTGACACTTGGAGTTCATATACGTCCAGGCGTCCAGATCCAATTCGAGATCGCATGATGCCGACGATTTTCCCTTTCAATCTAAGGGAATGGAAAACTTCCTGACGACGTTCATGCTCGAGCAGTCGTGATGCAGTCATCGGCAACACATCAGTCAGCATATGCGCATATTGATTTCGGTAAGCGAGCCAGCTAGAGTGTGTCGCAAAATAATCAACGTGAAGCGACCAGTTCTCGTATGTATATTTTTGGAAAGGGATGAGCGGCAATGTGTAAGTGACGGTCTCATGATACGGATCAAAACCGAGCACTTCAAACATTCGACGCTTATCTTGGTCGTGGTCTTGTTTGACGTGTAACAGCAACGTTGTGTCATGTATACTGTTTCGACGTATCTCACGGATCAGTCGGTCGAGCAAACCTCGGAAGACATAGCGGTCCCGATACGCCTCGTGCGTGAGCCGGATCACCTGATCCGTTGCATAATCGGTATAGTCGGAGGCGATTGCTGCGACAGGAACATCTCCTTGCCAGGCCGTATGGACATATTGGTGTGGTCGGATGGCGAGGATGTGAGGCGACTCGCCCGGGTTGTACAATTGGTGAAGCAGTGAACGTTTTTTAGGTTGGATTTGGCGACACTCCGCGAATATAAGCGTCCGTTTCATGAGGAATCCTTCTTTCTTCTAAAATAATCACTACCCTTAAATTGTAAGGGCTACCAATTGAAAAATGTCGTGTTCATTTTATGAACATTCATCATGTTTGATTACTGTTTTAACACGTGGAAAGTCAGGTTTTTAAAGGGGAATGGTGAGGGAAATGGCTTTAGAATGAGCATTTTATCGAAGGGTGATCCGTGTCGGAACGAGGAAGTTTAGAGCAACGAAGGGGCTGTGAGATTTGTTAAACTTTTCCGGGGGGAGAGGAGAAACGAATGGGTCGAAGCGAGAGAGACGTGCTATACTGTCAGTGAGAAAAAACGACAGGAGTATGATATGCGATACGTAATAAGTTTATGGTTGGCGTTGCTATTGGTCGGCGTCCCGGCCACGGCTCTTGCCGAGACTGAACCGATTGTAGTCCATGACAATGTCATCGTTGAAGAACAGGTCGAGTTATACGAAGGGTTCCGGTCACCAAATGAGATGGTGTTTATTTTCGTTTTAATCGTTTTGTTGTCAGTAATCGGGTTAGGCATTATTAACGCGATCGATTAACGTGAAAACGTTCACAAAACTGCAATAACTATCCCGGAAGCGGTTTCAAATATCTTTTATACTATTTATGTAGGAAGGAAGTTCTGCACCAACTTCCACTCCTCTTTTCAGATGAACACCCCTCGTTCATATCATGTTTTGGAGTCAACCGACGCCGTCGGTTGACTCCCTTTTTTTATAAGTTGATACGTTTCTCTTTGGCAAGCCGGCGAAGTCGTTTCGTCTCATCAGAATGGCCGCGGCTCTCGAGCATATTGACATACACTTTGAACGGCTCTGAACGGTGTGAGAAGAACGGGATATACTCAGAAAACAACTTCCGTTCAGCTTCTGACAATTGTCCGCGCTCAACGAGGAGTTCGAGTTCAAGCATTTTAAGTGCCTGATAGTCCTCAAGTGCACTGTCATCGGACGGGGCTTTGGCAAGTGTCCGTTCACAAAGTGTGATGAGGCGTTGATGGAATAGATTCCACTCAAACGAAGTGTAGGGTTGCTCGAGAAGTGTAGAGAGTAAGTCGACTCGTGTCGAGTCAACATCTTTCGGGACGTGGAGCGCCGTGTACAAAGAACGATCGATCCACACGTCGGAGGTGGGGGCGTCGAGTTGATAGTAATGAATCAATTGAGTGAGCATCGTGGTTTGCGAGAGTTTCAGCAGTCGAAACGGGTCACTTGTTGAAAATAGCGGCTCTTCTCCTGCCGAAGAGGACAAGAGTAAAAACATTTCCTCATACATCGTCCGTGCCTCTGCATCATCTTCGGCGTAATACGATAAGTCACGAATGATTTTCTTGGCGTGTATATACCAATTCTTTTGATCGCGTTCGCTCATGATTTGATTTGGCAGCAAGTAGAGGTGATCGTAAGCCAATTCTACGAAGCGTTCAGCGAGGATTACTGTCTGCGAGAGCGAATGTCGCTCGTCTGACGATTTTTGTTCTTTGTAACGAGTGAACTGACTAATCATGTAATCCATATCTTTTTCTTCGATAACGGCTTTAGGGGTGTTTCGGTACATTTCGACGACTAAATCGCGAAGAGTCGTCTCTCCGTACTGTTCAAGTAACATGCGGAGCTTCCCGATGCGCATTAGCTCTCCCTCCCTTCAAAAGGACATCGAACGGTCTGCCATGTCTCGTTTATAGGCAGACACCGATTATTATTCCTTTCCCGCTTTTCATTTAAAACAATCCTCGTGTCTCATGCTTAAGACGGATTTTTGCGCTAACCGTTGTCAGAATAGAGTTTGTCGATGATAATGTAGGAAAATCTAAACTATAGAGGTACATCATATGAATGACGATCAACAACTCTCACGTGTCGAACGACGCAGACGTGAATTAGAACGCGAGCGGCTAGAAGAACTGTCTCACGATGAACAAGTGAATCCGGTCGAGGCGGAAGACGAAGTGATTCGCCCTTCACCAGAGTCGAAGCAAGCGGAAGGACAAGACCATCCATTTTTAGATCGTTCCGATGAAAAACGGACCGAGACGAACAATAATCGAAAACGGAAGGTTCAGGCACCTAAACTGAAGATGCCGTTCGGGAAAAAAGCGAAGCGCCATAAGCGTGAGGACAAGCGAGAACCTCGCTCTCATGACACAAAAGAGCGTGTTCCGAAGCAGCAAAGCAGCATACCGCCGAAACAAAAGCCGCCAAAAGACAAGCGCAAGCGCCGAAGTTGGAAAGGAAAGCTCTTGCTCGTCCTGTTGCTCCTCGTGATCGGGGTCGGTTATATGGCATCAAACCCAGTTACGTTCTTAGTCATGGGCAGTGACGCCCGTGTCGGCGAATCAGTGTCCGGTTCACGAACCGATTCGCTCCAGCTGATGGAGTTCGTCCCGCGTTCGCGGACCGTTCAAAACGTATCGATTCCACGAGATACGTATACGGCGATCCCTTGTGAACCTGAGCGGGAAGGCGATAAGATTACCCATGCCTTCGCTTATGGAGGCGCGGAGTGTACGGTCGGTGCAGTCGAAGGATTGACCGAGGCTTCGGTCGACGGTCAAGTCGTCATCACGTTCGAGACGTTTATGGAATTGATCGACGTCGTCGGCGGAGTGAACATCACGGCCACCCATTCGTTCAGCGAAAAGGGGTTTAATCAAACGTATGAATACACGGAAGGTGTATCGTATTCGATGGACGGGGATATGGCGCTCGCCTACGCGCGACATCGTAAATCGGATACAGACGGTGCTCGTTCAAGTCGCCAAACCGAGGTCATGTCGGCAGTGGCCGACAAGTTGGTAAGCCCGGCCGGATGGTCGAAGATCCCGGCCACGTACAGTTTTATGAAAGATGAGATGGGGCTCGAAATGAATCCGCTGCAAATGGCGTCGGTTGGCCTCACGATGATGCTTCAACCCGAAGTGAACAAACTTCAAGTCAACGGACAAGATGCGTACATTGACAACATCTACTATTACCAACCGAATGAAGAGAGCGTCCAATCGATTCGTGACGCGCTCGACTTAACGATGTGGGGCACTGTGAGATAATTTTGCGAAACGGGTTTGATTCCGTACAGAAAGAGGAATTTTAATCAAATGAACTACTCTTTTGAGGAGGGAAATTTGAATGAAAGTTTTAGTCATTGGAGCAACAGGAAAGATCGGTAGACGTGTCTTGAAAAGTTTAGCGAAATCCCATCACGTGACCGCTTTAATTCGTTATCCTGAACTGCAAGCAGAGTACGAAAAAATGGGTGCGCGCGTGCTCACCGTCGATGTTGAAAAAGAGCTTGATAAAAAGATTCACGAGGCGACCGCCGGCCAAGACGCCGTCATCGTCGCTGCGACAGCAGGTGCTGAAGGAACGAGCAAAGAAATTGAACTGCTTGACCGGAACGTCGCGATGAAAGCGATTGACGCCGCTAAAAAAGAGCGCGTCCGTCACGTGGTCTTACTAAGCGCATACGGTGCCGATCGACCAGACGCGGGCCCGAAAGAACATTACAACTTCTTGTCTGCGAATAATGCGGCCGATGAGTATATCGAACATAGCGGCTTGAACTACACGATCATTTGCCCAGTGGCGATCACCGATGGACCTGGAAAAGGGTCGATCGAAGCTTCAGAAGACTTAAGTGACGCCTCAGGCGCCACGATTTCCGAGACGGACGTCGCGACAGTCATTGCTGCCTCGCTCGATAATCGGGGCTTGTACGGACGCCGGATTGAAATTAGATCGGGTAGTACACCGATCAACGATGCACTCGATTTTGATAGTCGAGGCGAAGCCGCGACAGCTGGAAGAACGACACTTCGTCGACCACAACGATGACCGAAAAAATGAAGGAGAAGGTGTCTTGATGGAACGAAAACTGTACAAAGATCCGTCTGACCAAATGATAGCAGGAGTTTGCTCGGGGCTCGGGAAGTACCTCGGAGTAGACGTGACGTTGATGCGGATCATCTTCGTCGTACTCGCCTTATTCGGCGGACCAGGCTTGTTAATTTATATCGTGCTCGCAATCGTCATGAAAAAACCGCCTTCAGAGTATGAGGCGGAACAAGAAAGCCGCTTCTAACGAAAAACGTGCTGACCAATGAGGTCAGCACGTTTTTTTATTCCGTATAGAGCGTGTAAGTCGCTTCGAACGTTTCGTTCGGTGCGAGCAACTGCATATCATCTTTTTGGCGGATGTCTTTACGATGTCCTTTATAATCGGCATGACCGAACCAAGGTTCGAGGCAGACGAACGGGGCGTCCGACCGAGGTGGTGACCAAATCCCGAAATGGGTGAATGTCGGGCACTCCATGACGATGGCGCGACCGCTCGGTTGGTGGCGCAGTGCGGCATACTCGACATTTTCGAAAATCAAAGCGTCTTGGTCGAACAAGAGATGCGAGAGTGGAATGTAGCGACGTTCGCCGAGCGGTTGGTAAGCCCCGGTCAAATAAGGACCCTCTAACAATAAGCGATCAAGTGAGCGCGTCTCACCGAAATCGATTGTATACTCTTCGAACACTCCGCCCGCGAACGGGATATTGAAGGCAGGGTGTCCACCGATGCTGAACGGTAACACCTCGTCGCCGCCGTTTCGGACGCGATATGTCACGTTCAATTCCTCGCCGATCAGTCGATAGTCCACGTGAAGTTCGAACGGGAACGGATAGTGTTTCCGTGTCTCGACCGAGTCACGGAGAACGAAGCGGACGTGTGTATCAGACGATTCCGCGACTTCGAACGTCTCATCGCGAGCGAATCCGTGTTGGCTCATCGTATACGTCAAGCCATCATATAAGTAACGGTCATCCAACAACCGTCCGACGAACGGGAATAAAATCGGGGCTTGTCGTCCCCAATACGTAGGGTCGCCTTGCCAGAGTAGCTCGGTCCCGTCGACTTTCCAACTCGTCATTTCCGCGCCTTGCGCTTTCAAAGTGATACTGACTTTTTCATTGTGAAGTTGCACGATAGTTCCGCTCCTTTGAGTGAATGTGATAAGTTAAGTTTAGAAATGAATAGGACAGAGAACAAGGGGTAAATGATGCGATTTCATAAACTGGCTATTGGATTGATTATGGCGGGACTGATCGCCGGTCTGGGCTATAAAGGGTATGACGAATACAAGGCGAGTCAAGCGAGCGAACAGACTGAACGTGTCGCGACGGACGACACGGTTCTCGGTGGTCTCGAGATCGGTCAACGCGCGCCCGCCTTCGAACTGGAGACAATCGAAGGGGAAACGTTGGCACTTGATGCGTACGCAGGACAGCAAGTCGTCTTAAACTTCTGGGCATCGTGGTGCCCGCCTTGCCGCGAAGAACTGCCTGAATTGATCGAGTTCGGCGAAGAAACCGGGATTCCGGTGCTCGGGGTGAATGTCACGAAAAATGAGCGACGCGGCAGACAAGACGTCGAGGCGTTTTTGAAAGAAGTCCCGGTCAGCTTCCCGGTATTATTGGACGAAGCGGGCACGGTGGAGAAGACGTACCGCGTCGTCGCTTTGCCGACAACGTATGTCGTCGGTCCGGACGGTGTGATCACAGCCAAACAAGTCGGTCCGGTCGACTTTAACTGGTTACGCGAACAGACAAAATGAACGTACAAAGACAGACTGGAAGAGAACCGGTCTGTCTTTGTTTACTTTTTATAATGTTGTTTGATGAGCGCGTCGAAATTCGGTGTCATGTCTTCTTCAAGATAATAATGGTGGTTATCTCGAATGATCGTATCGCCAACCCGTGCTTCTGATGGCAAGAATCGTCGTGGGATAAAACTTGAGCCGTTGTTCCAACGCAACACGGCGTACTTCCCTTCGACTCGCACCAGCGTGCCGTATTTGATCATGCCTCTTCCTCCTCAGCGAACAGCTTTCTATCTCTTTTATTCTTATAGAGTGTATTCCCACATTCCATAAAACCTACACATATTTGAATGTTGCTACACAAACGAAGGAGAAGTAAACAACGAGCAGCAATTGTGAAGAAAGTTTGAAGAAAACGCTTTCTTTTTGAAATGTTTTCTTCTATAATGAAGGCACGGGGTGATTATGACGAATTTGTGAACAATGGGGGTATGGTCAATGTTTTCATCAGCTATGATCGGATTGCTCGCTCTTACCGGAGTGACGATTTATGGGATTGACCGTATGTTCACGGTCCGTTCAGAACGCATCACAAAGAAATAGGTTTACATAGGGGGATCGCAACGTCTTGGGGAGACGTTGCGATTTTTTTGCGTCAATAGTCGCGTTGGCGTGCCTCGCGCTCATGCTCTTTTTGTTCGACATGTTTTCGATTGCGTTCGTGAACCCGGTTAAAAAAGGCGTGCTCAGGCCAAAGCGGGGACCAGACGCGTTCTTCAGGCAAAGCGAGGATATATTCTTCGGCAGCGCTGAGTCGCTCGATCATCTTACTGCGGTCATCACATAGGTCGCCGTGGCCGGGTATGAGCCAACGGATCTCGTGTTCGTAGACGGCGGATTGAAGTTTTTGAAGCGATTCGAGATACGCTTCCGCGTCGTGCTCGATGAACGGTGGTTCGATGTTCGATCCGTAATCACCGCACACGAGCAGACGCAACGGTTCGACAATGAGTGACATATGGGTCGCTTCATGTCCTGGCGTCAAGTAGAACGTGATCGGGGTAACACCGAGCTCGACCGTACTGTCTTCGGAGATGATGATGTCGACGGCCGGCTTTTGAATCGGGCGGTCGATGTAATACTGTTCGTAGAACGTTTTAATCTCTTCAAGTTGGGCGCTGGCGTCTGTTTCGACGAACGCTTTTGAAGCAATCACGGTCGCATCAGGGAAAGCGTAAGCACCGATGATATGGTCATAGTGCTGGTGCGTATAAATGACGTACAATTTCTTACCTTGCCGCTTCAACTCGATATCGCGACGGATGGTCGCAACTTCTTCTGGCAACCAGTTCGGGTCGATTAAGATGAGGCTGTCTTCAGTGTCGATCAAAGTCGATGTGGTTCGCATTAAAGCACTCTCATAAACGGTAAATGGCTGTAGGCGGACTTGAATCATGGTGATCCCTCCTTCATATCTCCAATTCTTTTCCCGAATCGGTCTCATTTAAGCGTGACGTCAAAAAACAAAAGAGCAGGAAGTCGAATGACCTCCTGCTCGTTACATGGTGTGCACCATGTGGTTATGTGTGCGAGTTAAGCCTCGCGAATATGTCGGAAATTGGAGCGGGTGAAGAGAATCGAACTCTCGTCATCAGCTTGGAAGGCTGAGGTTTTACCATTAAACTACACCCGCACATTCAAGTATACGATTTTAAAATTGGAGCGGGTGAAGAGAATCGAACTCTCGTCATCAGCTTGGAAGGCTGAGGTTTTACCATTAAACTACACCCGCGAAACGCTTAACGTTACGGTAATATAATAGCACACGATTTAACCTTTGCAAACCCTTTTTCGAAAAAACATTAGTTGTGGCGGATAGGTGGTCTTGCTAAGATAATAGAAGAGGGGAGTGGGACGGGCATGAGCGAACGAAAATCTTATTTGAAGATGATGAGTGAAGGGTTTCGCATGATGAGCCAGGCGAAGCAAGTCGAACAAACTGTAACGCTCCGTCAATGGACGTTCTCGGTGCGGCATGAGTCGATGTGGCATGTGATTTTACGGACTGACCGGCTAAAATGGGTCAGTTCACCGACCGAGACGTTGGTCATCGAGCCGATGTTCGTTCAAATCGGAGCGTTGCATCTCACGCGCCACGTTGAAACGAACGAGGTACGTTTGAAAATCGAGGAAGAATGGGGAATTGAAAGTAAGATCGTCTGCGACGATCAAGAGTGGGAACGATTCGTCGAAGCGCTCAAACAATTGAAGGGGGAGTAGTCGTGAGTCGAGAACGACTGTATCGGATTGAAGCGGAAGCCCGTGGCAGCGCTTGGCGGGCCCGTGTATTGACCGGCATCCAACGGTTCCGCTTTTTTAAAGGGGAACTGCTCGCACCGACTGAACGACCCTATGTCGTCTTGAGCATCTCCCAAGACGCGGGGGCGTTACCCGATTTGATTGAGACGGATATGGGCGTCTTGCTCATCCACGAACGAATCGGACCCATCTTTATGAACCTATGTCCGTACGACATCCAGCTCGTCCGGGTTGAACTGCATACGAGTACCGGCAAGACCGACCACTATTGCGCGCTCAACGTCTTACGCCGATTTGAGATCGAGCACCTCGAGGATTCCGGTGAATATCGGCCGTTAAGCGAGGATCGTCTCTACTTTCTGTCCCGACAAACCGTTCGGATGGATTTATGCGGACATATGATCGCCCAAGATCGAAACAGCCAACGCCTTTACGTGACGGAGCGGCTCAAATATGCGCTGCAAGCCAAAATGGTCACCGGCCTGACATTCAAGAAAACGAAGGAGCAATTAGCATGAAAGAATACGAAATCGACGGGTGGCTTCGTTTATCCTACCCAGAGCACTATGAATACAATGAAGAAGAGGATCACGTCAGCTTCTATTCGGTGGAGGAAGATGCGCAAGGGACGCTTCAAATGTCTATCTATGAAGCAGAGGAGGCCCAGGCCCCTGAAGATGCGGCGCTGCAAGAACTGAACACCTTTTTAGGGGAGTTCCCAATCGACATTAAAGTCGCACCGAGCGTGACGGATCAATCGGGCGGCATGACGACGGCTTACGCGAGCGGGATTGAAGACGACATGTATTTGGACGTCTGGTCGCTCACGGACGGGAAGCGCCTGTTGTTTTTGACGTACGTCGCCGACAAGAAGACGGATGAAAAGTTAGAGATCGAAGCGATCGTCGATTCCATCGAATGGACATGAAAAGAGACACGAAGCCAAGTTGGCTCGTGTCTCTTGTTCGTTATTGGAACTTTGGTACGTCGAAATGGAGTGTGTATGAATCGAGGTTTTGATAGATCTGGAAGATACGTGTCGTTTGTTTCGTCGCCCAACCGATATCCGTTGCGTACTGATGGTTGCCAGGAGCGGCCGGGTTGAAGCGCATCTTATAGAGTGTATTTTGTTTATGTGTCGGATGATTGATATAACTTGCTCCGATCCAGTAAGCGCCCCCGACAATGGCAGCTTCCGGCGTGAACCATTTCTGTTCGAAAGCGAATTTGGCACCGGTCGTTAATGGACTGCTGTCGACTGCTTGGATGCCGTACATATTGTATACTTTCGCAACTTCTTCGCGATCTGGATAAATGCGTGTCCCATTCGAGTTAATCAACGCATTCCCGTCTTTATCGACCGGGACCCCTTGAGCGAGGACTGACTTACCATGTCCTGTTTCGTGGACAGCATGCGCAAGTAAGTAGATTTCGTTGACGCCATACTGATTGGCTGCATTGATGAACGCTTGTCCTTGTCCCGTGAGTGTGCCGCTGTTCGTCAAAACGCTATTCAACGTCGTCGCGGTCGTTCCGGCACTCTTCGACAAGTCAAGGAATTGATAGAAGGCCTGCGAGTCTTGGGCCATATTGCTCGGATTGACGTACGGTTCAATGTCCGCCACTGAGGCGCGGCGCCATGTGTTATCAAAAATACGAATGTTATGGCCAGACGGTCTACGGTAAGACACGGTGTAGTAATTTCCATCTTGTCCTGTGATCGTCACAGTTTCGCCTGGATTGATTTGACCATACGCGTGTGACGTGAGACTAGCACGACTTAAAATATTGGCTTCTCCAACGACCGAGCTTGGTGTTACGTACCCAGTCATCGTCCCGTAGTTGACGCGGTACCAAATGGTTGTACCGACCGTTTGCCGGCTCACATATTCAAGCGTCGTCCCGTTCGGAATCGTGGCGAGTGTCGCCGCACTAGAAGAAGCAGTCGTTTTAAGAGCGGCCCCAACACCTGAGATGACCCGGATGTTATTATTGACGATCGTCCCGGTACTTCCGTCAACTTTTACCCATGAACGTGGCAAATAAGCTTTGGCATAGCGATGCGCATCGGTCTGGCCGAATTGCGCCATTTGTCGTTCTGCCATTGTGCGAACAGAGATTGGATAGCTTGTGTAGGATACGACGCGCTGGATCCCGTTCGCTGGTGGTGGTGTCGTGACGGCCGTCGTATATGCAAGGTGAATATAGCTCCCGGCAAATCCACCGTTCGTTATCAGTCCCCAATCGGTATTCAAGACGGGCTTCACTTTCACGATCGTGCCGCTTGGAAGTTCGCCAACTTTATCACTGCTTGTCGTCGCTTCTTCGCGGACGTTCAACGGTCCGTTGTTCTCGACAGAGATTCTGACCTCGCGTTCGGTCCCATATTGTTCGGTTGAAGTCGACGGGGCTGTGAGCGAGAAGTTACGTGCTGCGACATACCCGGTCGTGTTCGCGTAACGGACTTTGAACCATGAACCCGTCGCGCCGTGCGCCGACAGTTGATCGACTTTTGCACCGACCGGGATCGTTTGAAGGACGTTTCCGCGCGTCGAAGTCGAAGAGTACATCGTCGCCGTCTGTTTAGCGTAGTAAGGTGTGACCTGTTCTGCGACTTGTGACTCAGATAAGTTTCGCATCGGTACGTAACCTGTCAAAGAGCCGGCTGCGACTTTCGCCCAAGACCCGGTCGTACCGTGTGTCGAGATCAATTTAACGCTTGTCGCGATTTGAAGTGTGCCGACTACTTTTCTTGAAGTCGACATCGAATTGAAAATACTTGATGTCGATTTGACGTACATCGTTGTCGGTTCGACTGTCACGAGCGGCTGCAAGTTCCGTTTCGCGACATAGCCCGTCTTCCCGCTGTATGTCACTTTGGCCCACGATCCGGTCGCGCCGTGCTCCGAGAGGAACGTTACTTTCGCACCTTTCGGGATCGCAATCAGGGTTGGGGACGTTGAAATCATCGAGCTATGCATCGTCGTGTTTGTTGTCGTACTATGCGTCGGGTTCGCTTGGGGTGCCACGGTTTCGCCTCCTACTTGAGAGAAGTAGCGTTGAGCCACATAGCCAGTTTTCCCGCCGTATGTGACTTTGAACCATGATCCCGTCGCGCCGTGCGTCGATATGTAAGTGACGGTCGCACCTTTTGGAATCGTTGTAACGATTGAAGCGCTCGTTGTCATCGCCGAGCGCATATTGACGGTCGCATTAGCTGTATACGTTTTGGTTGTTGCCGCTTTCGTGACGGTAGACTTCAACGTTAAGTACGAGGAAGAAACGTATCGCTTTTGACCTTGAAACTCGATTTGGGCCCAGTTGTTGCTTGTCGAATAAACTTGTACAGCAGTTCCTTTCGTCAACTTGCCGACGATCGCTGACGAAGTCGACGTAGACGACCGGACGTTCAAAATGGAGGTATTCACCGTGCCTTCGTATGTTGCTGCATATGACTCGGTCGGTCCGATCATGCTCAATACTGTGCTAGAGATGAGGACGGCCGCGCTCAGTCGTGTAAGTGTTGGTTTCAATGTGTTACCCCTTTCATTCCATATACTTCAATCTATAAGTGTTCTTCGTAGTGCGCGGTCTAAGTATAGCGCACTTAAAAAATGGAAAGAAGATGAAAAATTTCAAAAAAGGTAAATGAATTAGAAAGTCGTTGGTTTAAAATGTAAAAATAAAAAAACCTCCATTTAATAGGAGGTTTTTCCATGTCTTAGCTTAAAGGTTGCGCAAGAGCCAACCGCTTATATCGGTCCACACTTCGTCGCGTTGCCGTTCGCGGAGCACTTCGTGACGCGCGTTGTCGTAAGACAACACCGTCAGCTCGACTTCCGCTGCCTGATAGTTTCGAACAATCCCTTTCAACCCTTCCCCGTCGTGTACGACCGGGTCGTCCGTTCCGGCGACGAAGAGGATCGGGAGCGTCTTCGGATGTTCATGGATACGGGCGAGGGATGTGACCTCTAGCGAAGCGCTAGCTACTTCATATAAGTAACCGAGTGTCGGGATACCGCCGCAGTCCGGGTCGCTGCGGTAAGAGGCCACTTCTTCCGGGACGCTAGAAATCCAATCGTTCTCCGTCTTGGCGGGGAAGAATTTTAAATTGTAGCGCCCGAACAAGAGGCGTTCGAACAGGCGAGAGTGGTAATCGCTCCCTTTCATACGAATTGCCGACCCGATGGCGTAAAGCCCGAGCCGGCCGACGAAACCAGAGCCGGGAGGCGGCGAAATGGCGACGATGCCGGATAGGTTATGACCCATGATTTGACCGAGACGACGGACGAGCAAAGAACCGAAACTATGTCCGATTACAAACGTCGGCAAATCATTTTGATAGTGACCGATCAATGCGACAGCGTCTTCGACCATTTGGTCAAATCCTTCTTTTGGAAGTAAGTGAGCGTATGTGGATTGAGCACGCGCTGATTTTCCAGCTCCGCGAAGGTCGCAAACAAAAACGTTAAATCCAGTTGTTGCCATAAAGTCGGCGAACTCGACATACCTGCCGTGGTGCTCGAGCATGCCGTGAAACAAGAAACAATTTCCAATCGGGTTCGTTGCCGGGACGTGCAATACGTGCGTGCGGTACCCGTCTGCGTACGTGTGCTCAATGACGTCCAAAGTCATCCCTCCGTTGTCGTGTGGATTAAAACAATCCGATGGCCTTACCTGTCTCGTCGATGCCCATGTTGAGAGCGGCTGGATGTTTTGGCAGTCCTGGCATCGTCAAGACGTTACCCGTCAAGGCGACGAGGAAGCCGGCACCGACCGACGGTTTCAACTCTCGTACGGTTACCGTGAATCCTTGAACGTATCCGAGTTTTGTCGGATCGTCGGATAGTGAGAACGGTGTTTTGGCCATACAGATCGGCAAATCGTCCCATCCGTTCGCTTTAATTTGAGCCATTTGCTTTTTCGCCGTAGCGGTGAACGTGACGCCGGCCGCTCCGTAAACTTCTCGGGCAATCGTCGTAATCTTCTGTTCGATCGAATCAGTCAGCTCGTAAAGTGGTGTGAGCATGGCTTCGTTCGACTCGACTGTCTCGATGACGGCCTCGGCAAGTGCTTGTCCGCCTTGTCCGCCGCTCGCCCAAACTTCGCTGAGGGCGACGCGGATTTGATGCGTTTCGCACCAGTCGAGCACAGTGTCGAGCTCTGCGATCGAATCTGAATTAAAGCGGTTCAAGGCAACGATGGTTGGTAAACCGAGCTTTGTCATCGTGTCGACATGTTTGGCGAGCAACTCCATGCCTTTTGTGACGGCCTCGACGTTTTCGATGTGGAGTTGGTCTTTGGCGACACCACCATGCATCTTCAACGCGCGGACTGTCGCCACGAGGACGACCGCATCAGGACTTAAGTTGCCGATACGCGATTTAATATGACAGAACTTCTCGGCGCCAAGATCAGCTCCGAAGCCGGCCTCGGTGACGACGTATTCGCCGAGCTTCAAGGCAGTCTTTGTCGCGATGAGCGAGTTACAGCCGTGAGCGATGTTCGCGAACGGGCCGCCATGGACGAGAGCCGGGGTCTGTTCAAGTGTTTGGACCAAGTTTGGCTTGAACGCCTCTTTCAGTAAGAGTGTGGCCGCACCGGCCGCACCAATCTGTTCAGCCGTGACGGGTTCATTATCGAAGTCGTAGGCGACGATGATCCGCTTGATACGAGCCTCTAGATCAGCGAGCGAATCGGCGAGGCAAAGGATCGCCATAATTTCTGAGGCGACGGTGATGTCAAAACCGTCTTCGCGCGGGACACCGTGTGCGGCTCCGCCAAGTCCGACCGTCACGTGGCGAAGGGCGCGGTCGTTCAAGTCAAGGACGCGCTTCCAGACAATTTTCCGAACGTCGATTTTTAGATCGTTGCCTTGATGAAGATGGTTGTCGAGCATGGCGCTGATCGTGTTGTGGGCTGACGTGATAGCGTGCATGTCACCCGTGAAGTGGAGGTTGATGTCTTCCATCGGCAAGACTTGGCTGAATCCGCCGCCGGCCGCTCCGCCTTTTAGCCCCATCGTCGGGCCGAGTGACGGCTCGCGGAGACAGACGATCGCTTGTTTATCGAGTCGGTTCAACGCTTGACCGAGTCCGACGGTGACCGTCGATTTTCCTTCTCCGGCGGGCGTCGGATTGATGGCTGTGACGAGGACGAGCTTGCCGTCTGCTCGGGTCTTCACTTGTTCGAGCAAATCGAACGACAGTTTTGCTTTGTATTTCCCGTATAGGTCGAGATCATCTTCTTGTAGGCCGAGCTTTTCAGCAATTTGCTTGATTGGGAGCATGTCCGCTTGTTGGGCGATTGCTAAGTCAGATAACGGTTTGATTGTCGTCATGTATAAATTCCCTCCACTTTCGAACGTTTTACTAGTATTATGTTTGATTCATTCGTGATTCGAGCCATAATTCGGATCGTTTCTCTAATATAAACTGGCTCGTTCGTATTGTCATTGACTTTATCATAACGCATCAGTTCTGCAAATTCACTAATTGAGTTCAATATATTCCACCCATTCCGTCAAATGTATCCGTTTTCATTTCATTTCATTGCAGGTAAATTGATAGTGGAGGCGATGAAGATGATTGAAACACCGAAGCGAAGCAAACAGAGACGGAATTGGAAGAAGCCGGCAAGCTTTATCGCATTTGTCGGTCCGGCCTTTTTGGCGTTCGTGGCCATTGTACTCATCCCGTTCTTTAACGGGATCTATTACAGTTTCACGGACTGGAACGGGGTGACCGGCCAGTTGAACTTTGTCGGATGGGATAACTATCATCGACTCTTGTTCGAGGACGCCCAGTTCCGTTCGTCGTTTTGGATCACGACGAAATACACGATCGTGGCCGTCATCATGACGAACATCGTCGGCTTTTCATTGGCGCTGTTGTTGACGATGAATATTAAGACGCGAAATATATTGCGAACGGTCTTCTTTATGCCGAACTTGATCGGCGGACTCATCCTTGGTTTCATCTGGCAATTCATTTACGTGAAAGGATTCGAGTCAATCGGATCATTGACCGGTTGGAGCCTGTTCGAGCTGCCGTGGCTCGGCGACGCCCAGACAGCGTTTTGGGGAATCGTCATCGTCGCGATCTGGCAAGGCGGGGGCTACGTGATGGTCATCTATATCGCGGCGCTGCAAAACGTACCGACGGATTTGCTCGAAGCGGCCCGGATCGACGGGGCGAACCGGTTGAAAATGTTGCGTCATATCACGCTCCCGATGATCATGCCATCGATTACGATCTGTCTGTTCTTGACGATCTCCTGGTCGTTCAAAGTATTCGATACGAACTTGTCGCTCACGAACGGAGGACCGTTCAAATCGACCGAGATGCTCGCCTTGAACATTTATACAGAGTCGTTCGTGAACAACAATTACGGTCTCGGCTCGGCGAAAGCGGTCGTCTTCTTCCTCGTCGTCGCGGCGATCACCGTCACCCAAGTGTATTTGACGAAAAAACGGGAGGTGCAGGCATGACGACGGAAAAAATTGAACAGTTCGAACCAAAAATCGATCAGACGCCGAGACGGCAGTTGCCGCAGAAGCCGCTGCGGACGAGCGGGTATACGACCGGCCTTGGCCTCATCGAATTGGTCGCTATTTTACTAGGACTTTTGTATCTCGTCCCGTTTTATTACGTCATCGTCAACTCGTTCAAGTCGATCGCTGAGATTTATACGAACACGTCCGCACTGCCGAGCGTCTGGCTCGGATCGAACTATACGGAAGCGTGGGCAGCGATGAACTATGGCCGCGTCTTTTTGAACTCGCTTTTGATCACGGCCGGCGCGAACATCGTCATCGTCATCTTCACGTCGATGGCGGCATGGAAGCTCGTCCGGACGAAACATTGGATCTCGACCGTCATCTTCTTCTTGTTCGTCGCGGCGATGGTCATCCCGTTCCAATCGATCATGATTCCGCTCGTAAAAGTATCGAGCGTGCTCGGTCTATTGAACAGTCATTGGGGACTGATGGTCATGTATCTCGGGTTCGGGTCAGGTATTTCGGTGTTCTTATATCATGGCTTCATGAAATCGATTCCGGAAGAGATCGAGGAGGCGGCCATCATCGACGGTTGCTCGACATGGGGGCTGTTCTGGCGGATCGTGTTCCCGCTCTTGAAACCGATCACGGTGACGATCGTCATCTTGAACAGCCTATGGATTTGGAACGATTTTCTGTTACCTTCACTTGTCCTCCGAGACATCGAACTGCGGACGATCCCGCTCGCGACGTTCTATTTCTTCGGACAATATACGAAACAATGGGATTTGGCACTCGCTGGTTTAGTTCTTGGGATCGTTCCGCTTCTCATCTTCTTCTTCGGTATGCAACAGCATATCATCAAAGGGATTACGAGCGGCTCGATCAAATAACCCTTCCCAAGGGATCTCCCTCGTCCGCTACACGGGGGAGAATTTTTTTAGAAAAGCTGTTGACATTCGTCTGAATATTTATAATAATTAGTTCAATTCAATTGTGAACGACATTGAAAGGACGAGTACACAGAAGACGTAAGCAAAGCGAGCCGGGGAAGGTGAGAGCCCGGACTGAAATCTCTGTCGAAGAACCTCCTGGAGTCGCTACCCGAACGCTTTGCAAGTAGACGTAGCCGGACCGTTCCCCGTTATCGGAACTACGAGATGTTCGTCTCGAAAAAGTGAGTAGATTCGTCTACTAATTTGGGTGGCACCGCGGAGCTTGAAGCCTTCCGTCCCATAGTCCATGGGATTGGAGGGCTTTTTTCTATTGCTCCGTCCCAAATCCCACAATTGGAGGAAGACAAAATGACAACGACAGCAACAAGCATGATGAAGGAAAAACAACAGGCAATCACGGCGGTAAAGGCAATGTTCGAGGACAAATTCAGCACGGCGCTAGGTCTCACGCAAGTACAGGCACCGTTGTTCGTCACATCGGCGAGCGGAGTCAACGATCACTTGAACGGCGTCGAGCGTATCATTCAGTTCGACACACAATATCCGGGACATGAGCTTGAAATCGTCCAGTCGCTTGCGAAATGGAAACGCGAAGCGCTCGGCCGGTACGGGTTCAAAGTTGGCGAAGGGTTGTATACACAGATGCGTGCGATCCGCCGCGACGAAGAACTCGACGCGACACACTCGCTTCATGTCGATCAATGGGACTGGGAACGCGTCATCGCCCGGGAACACCGGACGACCGACTATTTGAAAGCGACCGTCGAATCGATTTATGCGGCCTTGCTTGAAACGGAACGGTCGGTCGAGTCGGCATACGCGATCGAAGCGATTCTCCCTGAGTCGATTCACTTCTTGACTAGCCAAGAGCTAGAAGACCTGTATCCGACGCTGACGCCAAAAGAACGGGAACATGCGATTTGTAAAGAGCATGGCGCGGTCTTCCTCTCACAAATCGGAGGCGCGCTCGCCTCAGGAGAGAAACATGATGGCCGAGCGGCTGACTATGACGACTGGTCGCTCAACGGCGATATTCTCGTCTGGCACCCAGAACTCGAGACGGCGTTCGAACTGTCGTCGATGGGGATCCGTGTCGATGAGACAGCGCTCGCTGAACAGTTGGTGACAGCTGGCGCGGAAGAGAAGCGGAAGTATCCGTTCCATCAAGCCGTGCTCGAAGGACGTCTCCCACTTACGGTCGGAGGCGGAATCGGCCAGTCACGTGTCGCCATGTATCTGCTCCGGGCCCGTCATATCGGTGAAGTCCAATCGTCGGTCTGGCCGAGCGAGATGGTCGCGGCGTGCGAAGAAGCTGGAATTAGCCTGTTGTAATTATATAGAAGCAAATGAGCCAGGACTTTCTTACGAGAAAGTCCTGGTTTTCTGTACAACATTTTCCACCCTACACGTCAATTTTGACACCTACATAATGGAAGCGTTTTCATTTAAAGTAAGGGTGTACTGATTGGATCGATTATTTTAGTCGACTTACACACCGAGGGAGGAAGTAAGATGAAACGCAAATGGAGATTATCGACAGCTGTGATGACGGCTGGCATGGTATTGACGCTCGCTGCCTGCGGGGGCGGATCGCTCACAGAAGGGGAAGGGTCGGCTGACGGGAACGCGGATAGCGGGGATTCAAAAGACGTGACGTTGAACGTCTTCCAATTCAAAGCTGAAATCGCTAAAGACCTCGAGGCGATGGCGAAAGAATATGAAGAAGAGACGGGCGTCAAAGTGACCGTTCAAACGGTCGGCGGCGGAGCCGACTACGGTGCCGCGCTCAAATCGCAATTCGCATCTGGCAATGAACCGGATATCTTTAACAACGGTGGCTTCACGGAAGCACAGACGTGGAAAGATAAGTTGGAAGATTTGTCGGATGAAAAGTGGGTCGGTGATTTGACGGAAGTGGCCAAAGAACCGATGACGATGGACGGGAAACTGTACGGTATGCCGATGAACCTTGAAGGCTACGGTTTCATCTACAATAAGGAGCTGTTTGAGAAAGCAGGCATCAGCGAACTGCCGAAGACGCTGTCTGAATTGACGGAAGCGGCTGAAAAGTTGGACAAGGCGGGTATCACGCCGTTCTCGGTCGGCTACGCGGAGTTTTGGATTCTCGGCATCCACTTGCTCAACATCCCGATGGCGCAACAAGATAATCCCGAGGCGTTCATCCAAGCGCTCAACGACAACAAAGAGAAGTTCGAAGACAATGAGCAGTTCCAACAGTTCTTGAAACTATTCGACCTGACCATCAAATATGGCAACAAGAACCCGCTCACGACGGACTACAACACGCAAGTCACACAGTTCGCCCAAGGCGAGACAGCGATGCTCCAGCAAGGAAACTGGGCCCAACAGATGATTCTCGACGTGAATCCGGACATCGAGATGGGCTTCGTACCGATTCCGATCAATGATGATAAAGAGAAGATGGACCGCTTGCCGGTCGGCGTCCCGAATAACTGGGTCGTCAACAAAAACTCACAATATAAAGAAGAAGCGAAAGACTTCCTCGAGTGGATGGCGACGTCAGACACAGGAAAAGACTACATGGTCAACAAGTTCAAGTTCATCCCGGCGTTCAAATCGATCGAAGCGAACGACCTCGGACCACTCGCTGACGATATCCTTGCCTATTCGAACGAAGGCAAGACGATCTCATGGAACTGGTTCAAGTATCCGGACGGCACGGTCAACGAGTATGGTGCCTTGATGCAAGCGTACGTCGGCGGTCAGAAGACCGGTGACGAGATGCTCCAAGACTTCACAAAAGTATGGATGGATAAAGCTAAATAAAGAAAACACAAGCAGCGAACTGACCCCTTCGCCGCTTGTGTTTTTTTTATGAAGAAACTGTCACAGGAATCCCATAAAAAGCACACACATACCCCCCTAGGTTTTCGTACAATATGTTTTGTAAGCGATTGATCAAGAGGAGGGGTTATGAGACAACTAAAACTTGGATTGCTCATCGGCTTGTTGTTCGCAGCCCCGTCTGTCCACGCGGAGTCCGATTTAGTGACGCTTGAAGAACCGATCGTGGTCCGTTCGAATGAGACGTTTGACGGTGCTGGGAAACGCTTCGTCAGCTGCAATGAACCGGCGTTTCGGTTAGAAGGGACCGGGGCGGTGCTCGAGAATGTGGTTGTCGAACAGTGCCGGCAGACGGACGTGGCTGCCATACAAGTCTCAGGGCTTGGCCATCAGTTGATCGATGTGACCGTCGAAGCGTCCGGGACCGGTATCGTAGTGGAAGACAGCTACGGGGTAAGGCTCGTCCGTCCCGTCATCTCGGGGTCTAATCAACACGAGGGCATCTCGCTATTGAACAGCGAAGCGGCTTTGATCAAAGGGGCGGTCATCGACCGAGTCCGTGACGGGATCTACATCGAGAACGGGTCGGGTCACCAGCTGATTCGCCCGAGCGTTGCTGATGCTAGATACGGTGTCCATCTCATGTTTCCGACAGACGTGTCGATCAATTTGCCGAACCTCCGGCGCAACGGAGCAGGTGCGATGATCATGGGGACAGAGCGCGTCGTCATCGAGAACGGACAAATCCATGACCAAGTCGGCGCGACGGCGACCGGGATCATGTTGTTTGAAGCAGTCGAGACGACGTTGCGTGCCAACGCGATCTTCGGCAATCGGATCGGGATTTATGCGGAAAAATCGGAGTGGACGACGATTCATGACAACGGTGTGAACGGCAATGATGTAGGACTGCGCTTGAAGTCGGCGAACGGGATGACGATGGCAGGGAATGACTTGACCGGCAATCGGTATCCGGTCGTCTCGTTTGAGTCGGCAGACAATGTGATTCAAGGAAACGATTGGGGCGGACAGACGCTCGATTTGACACGCGACGGGTTCAGTGAGATCCCGTTTCGGGCCGACCCGTACTTGTTTTTATTGGCCGATTCATATGAAGCGTTCGAGTTGCTGTACGGTGCCCCGGGGCTAACCGTGCTTGAACGTGTGCTCCGTAGCCCGGACGAGGTCACACTCACGGACGCAGGACCAATTGTGTCCGCGTTTCGCATCGAGTGGAACGGGTCGTTCGGAGCGGTCGCTTTAACCGGAATGATGGTTTTACTATGGATATTTGGGAGGAAACGATATGACTACGTATAAGAAAATGGCAGGACTATTCGCCGCATCAAGTTTGACGCTCGCACTTGGGGCATGTTCGAGCGCTGCGGCGGAACCGTTCGATATCGAATGGGGCGAGACCGAGTGTGAAGTGTGCAAGATGAAAGTGATGGATAAACAATTCGCTGCCGAAGCGATCATGGACAACGGGAAAGGCTATGCGTTCGACGATATCGGTTGTTTGATGCGTGACTGGTACCCTGAGCAAACGGAAGAGGACATCGCGGCGATGTATGTGAAAGACTACAACACGATGGACTGGGTCGATTTAGAGGAAGGTGCGTTTGTCTATAATAAAGAAGCGAAAACGCCGATGGCTTATAACATCGTCTCGTTCGCAAAAGCAGCGGACGCGGAAACGTATGCCGAAGAGAATGGCGGCATGGTGATGGATTTAGACGACTTGAAAGAACACACGTGGGAACGCGGCGAGATGAAACACCATAAAAAAATGAACTCGGACGACGATGGCGAAGCGAGCGACATGAGTGACGCGCACGATTCGGATGAGTCATCTGACGGTCACGGGCAGTAAGCGATGTTATGGCGGATCGAATGGTCCCGTACGCTGCGTCAGAAAGAAAGTTACGTCTTCTTGCTTGCTTGGGTACTGACACTCGTCTTGCTGGGTGGTCTCGGCCAAGCGATCCCGGTGGCGACGGCGTATACGAACGTCAGCGCGACACTCGTCACGGTGATCGGGCTCGTGTTACCGCTCCTCGTCATGTTGACGACGGCACTGCAGTGGGGCAATGAGCGTGAATCCAAGCGGATGCGACTCGTCTCGACGTTCACGGTGTCGATGCGCCGCGTGGTCTGGATGCGTTACAGCGCATTCCTGGCGACGCAAGGACTCGTCATCACGCTTGCGTTCGCGCTCGCCTCGTTCCTTGTTTCGATGCCGCTCGAGACGTGGTTCGTCCTATGGGTGTATGCGTTCGGCCTCACCGCGTACGGGGCCGCGATCGGCACGTTCATCGGCGTCGTCGGACGGACGAGGCTTCGAGCCGTGCTCCTCTCGTTCATCGTCTGGGTCGTCCTCGTTTTACTTTGGCCGACGCTACTCGTGGCAACGATTGCTTGGCTACCTTACGGGTCGCAAGCGAGTGCGATGGTCGGGCTTCTGTTTTTGAACGGGTTTGAGCTGCTGCGCGTCTGGGTGAGCTCGGTCTTGTCGGCACCTGACCTGTTCGGGGCCGTCTATGAAACGTTTATCGGCTGGCTCGGCGACCCACTCGGTAGTTTGACCGTCAGCATCGCGATCTTAAGTGTCGTGTTTGTGTTGTGGTTTGGGACAGCTTGGTTACTTCGACAGGAGGGACGACATGATTCAGCTTGAACAGGTCGGTAAACGCTATGGCGATGTATGGTCGCTCCATCCGCTTGACGGAGCGATTGCCGACGGTCGGGTCGTCGCCTTATGCGGAAGCAACGGGGCTGGGAAATCGACGCTACTGAACATGATGAACGGTACGCTCGCACCGAGTGTCGGTCATATCTCGTTGAACGGGGAGACGCGTGACCGTCGAAAATCGTATAATCAATCGTTTGGTTATATGCCTGATGATTTCGCATTCGATCCGTCGTGGACCGTCGGTGAGACGTTTGCGTATTACGCGTTGCTTCAAGGGGTCAAACCGGATGCGTCTCTATTGAACCGTGTCGGGCTTGACGCCAAGACCCGGCAACAGGTCGGGATGTTGTCGAAAGGGATGCGGCAACGCCTCCTGCTCGCTCAAGCGTTGGTCACGAAACCTGACATTTTACTGCTAGACGAGCCGACGAACGGTCTCGACCCGACGTGGATGCATGTATTGGGCCGACTGTTGCGGGAAGAGGCCGACCGCGGGACGACGATCGTGTTCTCGACACACCAGCTCGATGTGGCGGCGAGGCTTGCTGACGAAGTCTGGATGCTTGATGCCGGCCGGCTGGCCGGACGTGTCCTCGTTCAAGATGAACAGGCCGCTTACGCCGAAATTAAAAACTTCTTTTTCGAACCGGAAGTTGAGGCTTGTCAAACAGACGCCGCTCGCACAAAATAATAGACAGTTGAAGTGGTGGTCGGAGCCTTCCGGCGCCACTATTTTTGTGGGGAGATGGAACAGATGAGAAAGAATGTTACGGTCGCACTACTGCTTGCGACTTTTTTGGCGGCGATCGAAGGGACGGTCGTCTCGGTCGCGACGCCGGTCATTGCGAGCGAGTTGAACGGCGCGGCGCTCGTCAGTTGGGTATTTGCCGCCTTCTTACTATTCACGGCGGTGTCGACACCGATTTACGGGAAAGTCGCCGACTTGTTCGGGCGAAAGCGTGTCCTCTTGTTTGGGATCGGGCTGTTCACACTCGCCTCGCTCTTATGCGGTTTAGCGACATCGATGGAGCAGTTGATCGTGTTTCGGGCGCTACAAGGTCTTGGCGCCGGTGCGGTCCTGCCGATCTCGATGACGATTATCGGGGACATGTATAAGTACGAAGAGCGTGGTAAGATTCAAGGGATTTTAAGTGCGGTGTGGGGCGTGTCCGGTGTACTCGGACCGGTCATCGGAGGATTTTTGGTCGAGACGTTGTCTTGGCGCTACGTGTTCTTGTTGAACGTTCCGTTTGCGCTCTTATCGTTCATCATGATCGTCACATTTTATAAAGAGACGGTCGCCGAGACGACCGAACGGATCGATATAAAAGGGGCACTCCTGTTCGCTGGGGGGACGACCGCATTCTTGTACGCCTTGATCACGTTCAGTGAAACGAACATCTTGACGCTACCGGTCGTCGTCAGCGCTGTGCTCAGTCTTATCTTGCTCGTCAGCTTCTTCATGTCTGAGCGCCGGGCCAAGACACCACTCCTACCGCTCGAGCTTTTGAAGCAGCCGATTATCGCGTCCATCAACGGGGCCGTCTTCTTTGCTGCTTGGGTGCTCGTCTCGATGTCAGCCTACATCCCAATTTGGGCACAGGCTGTACTTGGTAAATCGGCGACGGAGGCGGGCTTCATGCTCATGCCGCTCTCGGTCGCATGGACGTTCACGTCGATTATCGGCGGACGGACGCTCGGAGCGGCATCACCGCGACGACGGGCTGTTTTCGGGATGGGCCTGCTCTTGGTCGGGACGGTCATCTTGACGCTGATGACTCCATCGAGTTCGGACGTCTGGGTGTACCTCGCCGTCGCCATCATCGGCGTCGGATTCGGTTTGTCACAACCGATGTTCATCGTCGTGTTGCAGACGGTCGTGTCGTACCGAGAGCGTGGTACAGCGACAGCGGCGAACTCGTTTTTAAGTACGGTCGGACAGACGCTCGGCGTCGCGGTGTTCGGGGCGATGTTCAACTTTATCGTCTTGAGCGGATTCCGGAACGACGAAACGTTGAGCGGTGCCTCGCTCGAATCGTTCTTCAACCGGGCGGCGAGTGCCACGCTTGACGAGAGCGTCCGTCTGCAAGGTGAGCAGTTGATCGCCTCGGGACTGAACAGTGTCTTCGTCGGAGCGGCGCTCGCGGCGTTCATCGCTTTGCTCATCGCGCTTCGGTTACCGGCCCGACCACCCGAACCTTCACGCGACGCCTGAAAGCGCGGTATGATGGGGGAAAGGAGGCGGTCACGTTGAAACGATGGTTACTCATGTTGTCACTCGTCTTTGTTGCCGGTTGTGCGTCTGATCCGGCGGACGATGCGGTCCAAGAAGAGGAAACCCCGATCGAACAACCGGCTGAATCGACGGAAGGGGCGCCGAACGAAGATGACGCGTTATCGGTTGGGGCGAACGAATCGATTGCGCGACAGCTCGACGTCCCATGGTCGATTGCACGAACCGAGGACGGTTGGCTCGTTTCAGAGCGCGGGGGAACGATTGCTGTCATTGATGCTGACGGTAACGTCTCGCGTCAACCGGTCGAACTGACTGAAGATGTGCTTGAAATCGGGGAAGGCGGACTACTCGGTCTTGCTCTCGCGGATGACTTTGCGACGTCGCGACAGCTGTACGCCTATCATACGTACGGGACACCTGGAGATGTGCGGAACCGGGTCGTCGAATTGACGTGGGACGGAGAACGATTTGAAGAGACGGACATCGTCTTGGAAGACATACCCGGGGCGCAGTTTCATAACGGCGGACGCTTATTACTCGACGGTGACGTGATTTGGGTCACGACCGGAGACGCACTCGTCCCAGACCTCGCTCAAGATGAGACGTCAATTGCCGGGAAAATCCTGCGCGTGCCGTTGTCCGGCGAAGGGGACCCGGTCGATTGGATTTATTCGTCCGGCCATCGGAATCCGCAAGGGTTGACCGTCATCGAAGACGTGCTTTATGCGAGCGAACACGGGGCGTCCGGTCATGACGAAGTGAACATCATCGAGCCAGGCAACAACTACGGGTGGCCGATCATCGAGGCCGATGAGACGGAAGACGGTCTCGAGACGCCTTGGTTTGAGGTCGGAGGAACGTCATGGGCGCCATCAGGCATCATTGCCGACGAACAGTACGTCTATATGGCGACGTTGCGTGGGAATCGTTTGGTCGCCATCGACCGCGAGACGCGCGAAGTCGTTCCGCTCATCGAGGATCAAGGGCGCATCCGGGACGTCTGGTTAGAAGACGACCGTCTGTATTACATCACGAACAATACGGACGGCCGGGGAAATCCGGGAGCGGAAGACGATCAACTGTTCATGTTGGAATTACGTTAGAAACTGACATCTCGTCAGTTTCTATTTTTTTGTTGTGTTACTTGTGAGATTACGTATAATAAAGACGTTAATTGGAAAATGAAGGAGTTAATGACATGGATCATTCGAAATTGGTACATAAACACGAACAATTGTATTTCGGACTGCTCGTCGCGATAAGCATCCTGACGATCATTGTCGGCATCGTCTTGACGATTGCCTCACTCGGTATCTTCCTGTGGATTATCGGGCTAATCGTCTCGCTGTCGATGTTCGCGCACTGGATTCAAATCGGCTATATTCGGACGAACGGGGTCAAAGTGACGGAGCGACAATTCGCCGACCTGCATGAGATGTATCAGCGCGTCGGACAAGGGATGGGCATCCGTTTGTTGCCAGATGTCTATATTTTACAGGCGGGCGGGGTCTTGAACGCGTTCGCGACCCGATTCTTCCAAAAGAATATGATCATCTTGTATTCGGACGTCGTGGAACTGTCGCGGAACGGTCAGACGAAAGAAGTCGAGTTCGTCATCGCGCATGAACTCGCCCACATCCGCCGCAATCATGTCCAAAAACAGTGGCTCGTCTTGCTCGGGAATATCGTTCCATTTTTAGGGACAGCGTATTCACGCGCTTGCGAATATACGTGCGACCGGATGGCCGCGCATTACATTCAAGACGAAGCGGCTTCAAAACGGGCGCTCACTATCCTCGCCGTCGGCGGAAGGCTCGCCAAAGAAGTGAACGAGTTTGACTATTTATATGAAGCGAGCCGTGAGAACGGGTTCATCGCCAAATATAGCGAACTGATCTCGACACATCCGACATTGCCGAAACGGATCGCTGCTATCGCCACGCATGCCGGTGAGGCGAACGTGCCGATGTTCAAGACGGCGGGTTATGTCAAAGCCTCGATCATCGGAACGATTGTCGTCACCGTGCTCGTCAACGGGGCCATCATCGCGTGGCTCGTCATGAGTGATGGGTTCACGAGCCTCGCCGCTTCACCGTTCAGCGAAGGGTTCGCCGGTGAAATGACGGAGGAGCCGCTCCAACAGTTGGCGTATGACAATTCAGGTGCCGATGCGATTCGAGAAGAGCTGGCGAATGGGGCAGATGTCAATATGCAAGACAGTTATGGCGATACGCCGCTCCATAACTTGCTGTACAACGATGGAATGGACTACGATTCATTAGTGCTCTTGCTCGAAAGCGGGGCAGATGTCACCATTGAAAATGACGATGGTATGACACCGATCGATGTGGCGAAAGATTGGAGCCACGAATTTGGGATTGTAGAACTGCTACGTTCTTATGAATGAACAGCTGGCTCGTCTCTCGGGAAACTGAGGGACGAGTTTTTTAACGATGGTATTGCAAACGCTTGCATGACCCGTGATATAATCTTCAAGAGGAGGGGTGTCGGTGAGGAGCATCCGTACGAAATTGACCGGGATGATCGCATTGACGATCATCGTTCCGGTTATTTTAGCGACAGTCATATCATTTTGGTACGTCAAAGACCGGGAACGAGAGCGCGGTCTCGAGCTCACGGACTGGTCGCTCGAGCGCGGGACGTTGCAGATCGAACGCTACATCTCTGACTTGAGCCGCCTGCCGACGAGCCTATACGCCAATCGGGACGTCCTCGACATTCTTGAATACGGTCCCGGGCTGTCACTCGAGCAGACGGAGCTTGAAGTTCGGCGGGCACTCCTTGGTATGTACTTATCACGGGAGGATGTCGCACAGATTCAATTGCTCATGCTCGAAGACATGGACTCGTTCGCCGCTTATAAAATGAAAGTGTCACCACGTTCGAAAAAACAACCGAGTGCGATTCAACAACAATTGCTGAAGTATGAAGAGAGCCGTGTCTTGCTCGAGGCGTCGCATCCGCTCGTCCCGTACCACGACTTTGGACCGATTATCTCGGCAGAAGAGGTTGTGACGCTTCATTTCCGGCTCGACAAGATCGAGACGGATAAACCGCTCGCGATCCTCTCGATCGATATACCGGAAGACGTGTTTGTCGGACAACTCGCGTCGCTGCAAAACAATCCGGAGGAAAGCCTTTGGTTTATTGGCGGGAACAATCAAGTGTTTGCCAAGCTTGGGGACGAGGACATCCCGGACACGGTGGCGGCGAAGTCGATGTCGGTCGACGGGAAACATCATCGGATCATTAAATCGTTCGAGTTTGAGAATCAAACGTTTTATGTCGGGAAATCGATTCCGGATCGGTTGTTGATTGAACCGGCATCCCGGACGTCATTCATCATCTTCGTCGTCGGGATGGTTTCGCTCGTACTAGCGTTGATCGGGGCGACGTACGCATCGATGCGTTTGACGACGCCGATTAAAACGCTCACGTCAAACATTTGGAGAATCGAGCAAGGGGACATGACCGTCTCGTTCGATTCCCTGGGAAATGACGAGTTCGGTGTGCTCGGCCGCCAATTTAAACGGATGATCGAACGGATCGATGACTTGATTCAGCGCGAATATCGGTTGGCGCTCGAAAATCGGACGAACGAACTGCGCGCCCTGCAGGCGCAAACGAACCCGCACTTTTTATTCAATGCGCTGCAGTCGATCGGGACGCTCGCCCTAAAAGGGGACGGTAAAACGGTTTATCGCTTAATCACACAGTTATCCTCGATGATGCGGTACACGATGCACCCGGACGAGTCGATGGTGACGCTCAAGCGCGAAGTCGAGCATCTCAATTCGTACGTTCGGCTCCAACAGGTCCGCTTCCCCGATCAGTTCGACGTCGAGGTCGACGTCCCGGACGCGTTGCTCGACTTGATCGTTCCGAAGATGATCCTCCAACCGCTCGCTGAGAACTTTTTCAAACATGGGTTTGAGCGGGACGGGGCGACTTCGGCCAATCGGTTCTGCTTAAACATCCGTCAAACGGGAGCCGACCTCATCATCCGTTGTGAGAACAGCGGGCGAGCGATCTCGGACTTTGAGCTGAACGCCCTGCAACAACGGATCGAACGGTCGATAGGACCGATTCATGGTGCGGAAGGCACCGGTTTAAAGAACATTCGCGATCGACTCATGTTAAACTATAATCGGGAGGCTGAGTTTATGTTGGCTACACCAGAGACCGGCGGATTCCGCATCGTCATGCGTTTCCCGGCCGTGAAGGAGGCGGGTGCGTCATGACGAAAGTATTGATCGTCGACGATGAGTCGCCGGTACGGGAAGCGGTCAAATTACTTGGGGAGTGGGAACGTCTCGGCGTCACGAAAGTGTTCGAAGCGAGCGACGGCGAGGAAGCGAAACGGATTATCACGAAAGAGCGCCCAGCCTTGGTTTTATCGGATATTCAAATGCCGCGCTGCAACGGGATTGAGTTGATGGAATGGGTGCATCAAGAGGTGGAGTCGGTAAAGCTGATCGTGTTGACCGGGTACGATGAGTATTCGTATATGCGGCGCGCGATTCAGCTCGGCAGCTTCGATTACTTGCTGAAACCGATTGATCCGGACGTGTTGAACGATACGCTCGAACGTGCCCTCGCGGACGTCTGTCCAGCCGAGGAGGATCCAATCTTCCAAATTGGTGCGTTTATCGAGCGTCATTATGCGGAAGAGCTCAGCTTGCAAGGGATGAGCGAGCGCTTTTACTTGAGCCGCGAATACATATCGCGTCGTTTTAAGCAGCAGTATGGCGTCAACTTATCCGAGTACTTGCTGTCGATCCGCATGCTCGAGGCCAAGCGTCTCCTTGAAACAAGTAGACAACGTATTTATGAAGTCGCCCAAGCGGTTGGTTTTTCGGACGACAAATACTTCCGAAAAGTCTTTAAAAAACAAGTTGGTGTTACCCCGAACGAATATCGGGAAGACTACCAACGACAACTTTAAAGGAGGAATTTTATCATGAGTGTACACATTGGGGCAAAAGAAGGACAAATCGCAGAAACGGTATTACTTCCAGGAGATCCGTTGCGCGCGAAATACATCGCCGAGACGTTCTTAGAGGATGTCGAACTGTATAACGAAGTGCGTGGCATGTACGGTTTCACAGGTACGTATAAAGGCAAACGCATCTCTGTTCAAGGGACAGGTATGGGTGTGCCGTCGATGTCGATTTACGTCAACGAATTGATCATGTCGTACGGTGCTAAAAACTTGATTCGTGTCGGTACAGCCGGCGGGATTCAAGAAGACGTCAAAGTGCGTGACGTTGTCATCGCGATGAGCGCATCGAGTGAGATGGGACAAAACCGTGTCCGGTTCGACGGCATGGACTACGCACCGACAGCGACGTTCGACCTCCTACATCGTGCGTATATGAACGCAGAGAAAGCGGGCATCCCGGTCAAAGTCGGTCAAATCTTCACGGCCGACCAGTTCTACCAAGATGACTTCCACCACTTCAAAAAGTGGGCGGACTTCGGTTGCCTTGCAATCGAAATGGAAGCAGCCGGCCTTTACACGCTCGCGGCGAAACATAAAGTCAACGCCTTGACGATCCTCACGATCTCTGACCACTTGTTAACGGGTGAAGAGACGACATCAGAAGAACGTCAATCGACGTTCGACGAGATGATTCGCGTCGCCCTCGACACAGCAGTCGAAGTGACGAACTAAATCATAAGTCCCTACAGACGCAACGTTTGTAGGGACTTTTTGTGTCAGTGTGCCAACGTATCTATACAAAGCGGAACCGGCAAGCTAGACTGAAGCTGAAAACTCAGTGTCCGTGGAGGCGCTGAGCTAAGGAGAGAATTCCGTGAATAAACCATCCGCTTTTGTGATTTATAGTATCGTCTTTTTTGCGTTTTTCGATCTGTTTGCCCAACTTCCCGTCATGAGCACGTTCGCGACCTCGGTCGGTGCGACGCCGTTCATCGCCGGTGTCGTCATTGCCATCTACTCACTGTCGAACACGTTCGGGAACATTTTGTCTGGCGTTTGGACGGACAAGTTCGGCCCGTTCCGAATCTTACTCGTCGGTCTAGTGTTATCAAGTGCGAGTCTGCTCATGTATCGCCTTGTCGATGATGCTTCGATGTTACTGGTGGTGCGTGTCGTTCACGGATTCGTGGCCGGCTTGATTGTACCGGCTGCGTTTACGCTATCCGCGAACTTGACCGCGGCGAATCGACAAGGGAAAAAAGTGGCGCTCACCGGGAGCTTCGTCGGGTTGGCGGCGATTCTAGGACCAGCGTTCAGCGGCATCATGGCCAGTCGGACATCGGTCCCGGTCGTATTTACGTACGTGGCGGCGTATGGCGTGCTTGTGGCTTTGCTTGCCCTCGTCGTGTTAAAGCGGTTGCGATTCGCTGTTAAACATGAGGACCGGCGCGAAGTGGTTGGCTCGAAAACGCTAGAACGCGACGTCGTCAAAGCATATATCGGGGCGTTTTTATTGATGTTCTCGCAAGGAGCGCTCGCTTATTTATTACCGCTTTACGTACAAGCGCTCGGTTATGACTCACGGCTCAGCGGGACGTTGCTCAGCACGTTTGGCGTTGCTGCCGTCCTCGTGTTCGTCTTGCCGACGAACCGTATCTTCGACCGGTTCGAGCCGGCGCGCTTGGCTGCGCTCGGGATCGGCATCCTTGGGGTTAGTCAAATTCTGATCGGTTTGTCAGGTAGCGCAAATCTGCTCTATCTCGTGCTCGGCTGTTATGGCGTCGGCTTCGCAATTTTGTTCCCGGCCATCAACACGATGTTGATCAAAGCGACGAACAGTGCCAATCGCGGCAAATCGTATGGCTACTTCTATGCGTTCTTCTCGCTCGGTACGGTCGTAGGTTCGGCTCTCTTAGGGTGGCTGTCCGTCTCGTTAACGCAGAAATTCACGCTGACCGGGATTGTTTTGCTGCTAGCGGGTCTGCTTTTGATTGTGATCGAGCAGACAAGGAAACGTGTCGTTTCAAACAAGACCGGGTGAGATGGGCACGTATCAAGCAGCAACGGCTGAACGTTCAAAATGGTCGGGTCTGATTGGATAGTGATAAGATGAAGACAGCGTTATCACTCAAAGGGAGGCAGATTTATGCTCGCACCAATCGAACAGTTGACGATCGAAGAGCTCATCAGTAAGCAACGTCGTTTCTTTAAGACGCAAGCGACCAAATCGCTCGCATTCCGTCTCAGTATGTTGACGTTTTTGAAAGAATCGATCAAACATCACGAAACGGAAATTATTGAAGCGTTAAAAACAGATTTAAATAAATCAGAGCTCGATGCGTTCACGACGGAGATCGGCTTTATTTACGACGAGATCAGTCGGACGAATCGAGAGTTGAAGCGTTGGATGCGACCAAAACGGGTCCGCGGCGCGGCGATCCACCTCGGGACAAAAAGTGAGGTCATGTATGAACCGTACGGCACCGTTCTCATCATCGCGCCTTGGAATTATCCGTTCCAATTGGCAATCGCACCGCTCATCGGAGCAATCGCGGCCGGGAACACGGCTGTCGTGAAACCGTCCGAATTGACGCCGAACGTGGCCCAAGTAATGACGAAAGTGCTCGAACGGGCGTTCACCGATCGCTACGTCGTCAGCGTCGAAGGGGATAAAGACGTCGCTCAAGCTTTGCTCGCGCAAAAATGGGATCATATCTTCTTTACCGGTTCGACCCAAGTCGGAAAAATCGTCATGGAGGCTGCGGCCAAGCAATTGACGCCGGTCACGCTCGAACTAGGTGGGAAGTCACCGGCCATCGTCCATGAAGATGCCAATATTAACATTGCGGCGAAACGGATTGCGTGGGGGAAATGGATGAACGCCGGGCAGACGTGTGTCGCCCCGGACTACGTGCTCGTCCACGAGTCGAAACGTGATGCGTTTCTTGAAGCAATCAAGCGGGAAGCGTTCCTGATGTTTGGGAACGGAATCGGGACAGAACGTTTCACCCGGATCGTCAGCGAGTCTCATTTTGATCGGTTGACGAGTTATTTGAGTCAAGGGGACGTCTTCTTCGGGGGAGCGACGGAGCGGGAAAGCTTGAAAATCGCCCCGACCGTCATGACGGATATTCATGATGGGGCTGCTGTCATGAAAGACGAGATTTTCGGACCGATTTTGCCGGTGCTGACGTATCGTCAACTCGATGAGGCGATCGAGTTCGTGTCCGACCGTCCGCATCCGCTCGCGCTCTATCTGTTCACGGAAACGAAAGCTGTCGAACATACGGTGCTCAAACATCTGACATTCGGCGGCGGTTGTGTCAACGATGTCCTCATGCATTTGACGAACCCGAACTTGCCATTTGGCGGTGTCGGGGAGAGTGGGATGGGAGCTTATCACGGACGCTATAGCTTTGAGGCGTTCAGCCATGCCAAATCAATCTTACGCAACACGACAAAATTTGATGTGCCGATCCGTTATCCAAACTTTAAAGGTGCGGAGAAGCTGATTCGTCTCGTCTATCGCTGAGACTGATCTGAGACTGTAGACTTTCTACAGTCTTTTCTTATGGAAGCACTTAAAAAAGAAGATTGTTTGAAATGTCACATACTTTTGTGATTAGGGTGCTCGCGCTACTGTATAATAAAGCCATAAATGAAACGTACGAGACATTCCAGGCACGAATGAATTGTGGAGGGAGCAGACGAACATGTCTACGAAATGTGGGACAACCGAACCGAACAGCTTTATCTTTTCAGCGGAGACGAAACAGTTATTGCTCGAAATGATGACACCTCAAGACTACCCGAAGGCCAGCATCGTCTGTTGGGAAGGTGAGAAGTGTGATAAATTCTTTTATTTGAAGAGCGGATCTGTCAAATTCACAAAGATCACGAAAAAAGGTAATCCAATCGTCATGTTCTTATATGGCGCCGACGATTTTTTTGGTGAGTTTGATATCGTCGACACGTTCCCGAGTTCTTACAGCATCGAGACGACGGAAGAAAGTGTCATTGGCATTATTTCAAAGAAAGACATCGAGACCATCATGCAGCACGACGCCAAATTTGCCGGTGACGTGCTACGCTGGACGTCGATGATGCGTAAGCATTCAGAGATGAAACTGCGTGATTTGCTATTGTACGGAAAGCCGGGAGCGCTCGCTTCGACGCTGCTTCGGATGGCGGCCATGCACGGAGTAGAAGAAGATGATGCGGTCGTCATCTCACGACATCCTTCCGACGGGGAGCTCGGTCAACTGATCGGGGCACCGCGTGAGACCGTCAACCGGATGATGAACCAGTGGCGAAAAGAAGGCGTCCTGACAACGACGGGAAACTCAATCGTCTTGCATGATATCGATTTCTTAAAAGAGCTGTGCCACTGTGAAGGATGTCCGGTCGGGATTTGCCGATTATAACGAGGAACCGTCTCTTAGTGAGGCGGTTTTTTTGTCGTCTTGATTTGGCTAATTGTGAATTTTATGTGTGGAAACTACGCAAATTTGATGTGATTGTCACTTTTGGAGTGATAAAAGTCACATATTAAGTCGGGGTGAATTTCATACAATGAAAGAGGAAATTATAGCGAAAGGGGTCCTTCACGTGGATAAGAACGGTGGGCAAGAACCGAATCTGAAAGGCACGTTCACATCGGTCATGATTGTCGCGGGTGTCATCATCGCCATGTGGTCGTCGGTCTTTTATTTATTTGTTACACGATAACGTCAAAAGGAGAGAACAAACATGCATATTCATAAGCTTGAAAAATATTGGCTGATCTTTGGCATCGTTCTATTAGGCGTGTTTTTGGCAGTGCTCGGCATTTCGGCGTTTGCGGCCGGAAACCAGCCCGCATCGGACGCCGATTTGATCGACCCGGCAAAAGTGCATCAGACGGCGCCGTTCGATAAACCTGGACTTAATAAAATTGGTGATAACGAGTATGAACTCGTCATGGTCGCGCAGGCGTTCACGTTCACACCGGGGAACGTTGAAATCCCGAAAGGTGCGAAAGTGACGTTTCTCGTCACGTCACCGGACGTCGTCCACGGTTTCCAGTTGACGGGGACACCGGTCAACATGATGGTCGTGCCGGGACATATCAACTCGCTCACGTATACGTTTGAAGAAACAGGCGAATTTTTAATTCTCTGTAACGAATATTGCGGGACGGGCCATCACATGATGGCGACAAAAATTAAGGTGGTGGACTAAATGAACGACGTAGCCTCAAAACTGAAACAGTGGGAAATGGAGCGCGGTGTGCCGGTGCCGAGCATCGGTGTGAAAGAAGCGCGCCTCGCCTATGCCCACGTTGTCGTCTCGGTACTCGCCGTCTTGATTGGAGCGATCGCGGGACTCATGCAGACGCTCATCCGTACAGGAATCATTCCGGAAGTATTCGGTTACTATCAACTGTTGACGGCTCACGGTATCATGCTTGGTCTCGTCTTTACGACGATGTTTATCATCGGCTTACTTTACGCGCTGCTCGCCAAGTCGTTCGGACGGTTTGAATCGTTCCCGACACGTGTCGCTTGGCTCGGTTTTTGGATGATCATCGCCGGGGCGGTACTCGTGACGATCATGGTGCTCGCCAATAAAGCGACTGTACTTTACACGTTCTACGCTCCGCTCATGGCCGACCCGATCTTCTATGTCGGTCTCGTCCTGTTCGTCGTCGGTACATGGTTCTCGGCGTTCGCGATGTTCCGCATGTATGCGGACTATAAACGGGAACACCCTGGCGTTCACCCGCCACTCCCAGCGTACATGAGTATCATGACGATGTTGCTCTGGGTCATCGCGACACTCGGTGTTGCCGGGACGATTTTGTTCCAACTGCTCCCGCTCTCGCTCGGATGGAAAGACACGGTCGGGATTGAACTGAGTCGGACGTTGTTCTGGTACTTCGGTCACCCGCTCGTTTACTTCTGGCTCATGCCGGCCTATATCGTCTGGTATACGGTCGTGCCGAAAGTCATCGGTGGGAAGATCTTCTCGGACGCGCTCGCGCGGATGGCGTTCTTGTTGTTCCTCTTGTTCTCGTTCCCGGTCGGTTTCCACCACCAGTTGACAGAGCCGGGGATCGATCCGTTTTGGAAGTTCGTCCAAGTCATCTTGACGTTCCTCGTCGTCATCCCGTCGTTCATGACGGCGTTCTCGCTGTTCGCGACGTTCGAGCTGCGGGGACGCGCGCTCGGCGCACGCGGCTTATTCGGTTGGGTCAAAAAGATGCCGTATGGCGATGTGCGTTTCCTCGCCCCGTTCGTCGGAATGTTGTTCTTCATTCCGGCTGGTGCCGGTGGTATCATCAACGCGTCGCACCAATTGAACGCGATGGTCCACAACACGCTTTGGGTCACCGGTCACTTCCATATCACGGTCGGGACGGCCGTCGCCTTGACGTTCTTTGGAACCGCCTATTGGCTCGTGCCGGTACTACGCGGACGGACACTCACGAAATCGATGAACCGTCTCGGTTTGATTCAGACGGGGACGTGGGCGTTCGGGATGTCGATCATGTCGTATGCGATGCACATCTCAGGCCTTCAAGGTAACCCGCGTCGGACCGGTCCGGCGACGTATTTCTCAGACGCGTTGACGCGTGAATGGATCCCGTACCATATGGCGATGGCAATCGGCGGGACGATCCTTCTCGTCTCGGTGCTCATCTTCGTCTATTCGATGTTCAACTTGTCATTCCTCGCACCAAAAGGTGAGGAAGAGTTCCCACTCGCGGAAACGGAAGAGGCGGCAATGGAGACGCCACGGTTCTTCGAGAACTGGAAGCTCTGGATCACGGTCACGTTCGTCTTGATCGCATTCGCCTACACGGTTCCGATTTGGCACTTGATTGAAAGCGCGCCTCCGGGAGCGAAAGGTTGGGTGCTCTGGTAAACTGAAGTCAGCCCTTTGCTAGGGGCATCAAAACGATCAATCCGTTAATACAAGCCGACTATATCGTCCGCTCATCAAACTGACGCATCCTAATCAATGAGGATGCGTCTTTTGTTTTGGATTGTTTCGGGAAATGATGCCGTCGCGGCGAGAGCTCGACGTCACGATGGACGAGCTCGTCAGCAAAATCAAACGGCAATACGGGGAAGGGAATCCGAAGTTAAGAAGCGTTATCGTAGCAAGCAAGTCATCGAAGACGTTTGTCACTCAAAAAATCGACCGTTCAAAGACATTGATCGGAGTGGTCATGGTATTCGACTATGCATCAAGAACAAGTATCAATGGGCAATCGCTATATTCCGATTCAAGCAATGACACTTGAGACGTTAAAAGAAGATACGGGAGATGAATATCGTGCGATTCGATCTGACGGAACAGAATTGATTATTGATTTAAACTCGTTAGAGCAGACGACTCGCCAAGTCATTCAAGGTGCAGTCGGGTCAATCACTTATATCGATCAGTTAGTCTATCATGTGCTTCCTAAAAAAGAAGGAGCCATGTTAGAAGTATATGATGAAGGGGAAATGGTTTCGCGCGCTTCCATAAAAGCAGAAGGAGACAGCGGACAGACGGCGAATCGACCCGTCCATTACTATGTTTACTAATAGAAAAACCGAGAGGCGGCTGCCTCTCGGTTATTTCGTTGGTTTCGGGATGATGACCCCTTCTTCTAAATCAAGCAACATATCGATCAGTTCTGCACAGAATTCTGGGAACTGGTCGAGGAACGCACCTGGACCGACCTCATCCATGAAGTCGATGTACAGATCTGCTACGTTGCCAGCCATCTTCGCTGGAAGTGCGAGGAAGGCCGACCCGAAGCGCCAGCTGCCACGGATATCGAGCAGTTTGCCGAGCATGACGTCGCCCGGTTCACGAACCTCCGGCAACGTCACTTTATACGATTCTTTCGTCTCCCAATCGCGGAGACCGTCCTCGGTCACTTCAAAGACAGAGCACCGGGGGACGGCGAGACCGCGCAAGGCGTGATAGAGGGCGGGTGACATATCGGCTTTATGGTCCGCCAAATAGCGGCCATGCGGTGTCATCCCGTCCTCGTCCGTCTCAAAGAAGACGGCCCAATCGATGAACAAATCGCGGAACAGTTCGGCGTCTTTCAAGTGCCACGTGCCTTCCGAAGCGATCTCTTGGATATAGTTCGTCCACTGCGTGCTGCGTGCGAGTGCCGCTTGCTCGTATAACTTTTTCAGTTCGGCCAGCAATTCGGACTCTTCGACGAGCAAAGGGAAGGGAATTACTTTCCGGTCTTTTTTCATCGCCGTGGTCCTCGCTTGTCTGCAGGACGTTTGACGACCGGCGGTTTGTCTTCGATCCGTTTCTCGATGACTTCGCCACGGTAAATCTCAAGCTCTTTCAATTCGACACCGAGCTGGCGGGCGAACGATTTCAAGTGCGTCAAATCTTCCGGCGTCACGATCGAGAGGACCGTCCCGGCCGCGCTACCGCGAGCGGTCCGTCCTGAGCGGTGGATGAAGTCATCGGTCGATTCAGGTAAATCGAAATGGACGACGTGCGTCACTTCATCGATGTCGAGTCCGCGCGCTGCGAGACCCGTCGTGATGAGGAGCGGATATTCGCCTTTACGGAATTCGCGGAGCGTCTCGACGCGGGCACGTTTCCCTTTCAAGCTATCGAGCATACGGTAGTTCACTTTCATCTTATCGAGCTCACCTTTGAGCGGCGGTAAGAACGAGCGGTTGTTGATAAACGCGAGCACTTTGACGCCGTCGACGTGTGACAGGCGGCGAAGCAGTTCTGGCTTATAGCGACGTGTCGTCAACATATAGCCGTACGTCACTTGAGCACTGACAGTCCGTTCGACCTTCACGTGAACCGGTTCTTTCAAGAATGGGGCAGCCCATGCTTGGAGCGTGTCCGTCAACGTCGCCGAAACGAGTGAGATTTGATGCTCGTGCGCCGTATGGTTGATGATGCGCTCGGCTGCTTCCGTCAATCCGCTGTCGATGATTTGATCGGCTTCATCGAGCACGATCGTATGCGTTTCGTGCAGTTTAAGTTTTTTCTTCTCGATCAATTCAACGAGACGTCCTGGTGTCCCGACGATTAAATGCGGTTTTTTCTTCAAGCGATCGATTTGGCGCTTCAGTTCGACGCCGCCGATGAACGAGGCAATCCGGACGTCACCTTTTTCGGTGAAACGTTGCGCCACCGTTTGGATCTGCATGACGAGTTCGCGCGTCGGTGCGACGATGACGACTTGGATCCGGTCGTTCGAGGCATCGATTTTTTCAATAGCGGGTAAAAGATAAGCGAGTGTCTTACCTGTCCCTGTCGGTGCTTCGATCGTGACGTCTTTTCCTTCTAAAAGGGGCGGGAACGCTTCCGCTTGGACCGGCATCGGTTCGTTAAAGCCAAGGCGTTCCCAGGCTTCGTTAATGAATGGTTTTGTAAAGTTCATATCAGTTCTCCTTATCGTTGGGCAAAAACAAAGGAAGCATAAGCGCTCCCTGGTTCAAATATAGCGAACATGTTCAGTGTCTTGGTCAATCGATGAACGGAGCGTCTGTGTGTACACTTGCCCGTCCTCGACGAGTTTGATGTGCACGTCGATGTGCTCAGGTGAGGCTTCGACACCTTCGACCGTGAAGCCTTGATACACGCGGTATTCCAATTCCTTAAGCAATTTTGCATAGGCGTTTAGTTCTGGATACGTCGTCGCGACGTCGATTGGGCGCGACACGAGTGCGACCATTAAATGGTCACGGAAATCGATGAAATCCTCATTCTCGATATCGTCATCAAAGCGAATCCAAAAGCCTTTTTCTTCAAATTCTGTGATAAATCCGTCGCGCTTGTCTCCAGCCTCTTCGACTTTAAGGGAGATGCGGTCACCGGCTTTTAAGTTATGCTCGGCTGTTAATGGTTCATACGTCATGGGAAGAACCCCTTCCTCTTCTACAATGTTCTGCTTCCATTGTGCTCGATATAAGGCAAAAATTCAAGTTCTATCCCGAACCTGTGAGTTAAGTCACTACAAAAACTGTATGATTTTTCACAACTCCTTAAAGATAATACAGGATTCACAAGAACGTGAACGGACAGGGATTCGTCTGTTTCTATGTAAGTTGAAAAACTACTATAACAGATAAAATAGCGCTTACAAAAACGGCATAACACCAATGTTCATGAGATTGTTACAACTTTCACAAGAATGTAAAACATATTGTTGGCGTTTTCACGTACACTCATATTATAAGGAATCAGGCAGTTATCTCAACTATGAGGAGTGACCATAATGGCAACTGAAATTAAATCAGCCTGGTCAGGATTTGTTCCTGGACAGTGGACGAACGAAGTGAATGTCGGTGAATTTATCCGCTTGAACCGCCACGAGTATACAGGGGATGACCGTTTCTTAGTCGGACCGACAGAGGCGACGAATCGTCTTTGGGGACAAGTGATGGAATTGACGAAAGAAGAACGGGAACGCGGGGGCGTTTGGGATGTCGATCAAAACACGCCGTCGACAATTATCTCACACGGACCTGGGTACTTAAATAAAGACCTTGAAAAAGTCGTCGGTGTCCAAACGGACGAACCGTTCAAACGCTCGATTCATCCGAACGGCGGCATCCGCATGGTCGACGCCGCGCTCGAGTCATACGGCTTCGAACCAAATCCTGAAATCACAAAAATCTATTCAGACATTCGTAAAACACACAACCAAGGTGTTTTCGATGCCTACACACCAGAGATGCGGGCGGCACGGAAGTCAGGGATCATCACAGGTCTCCCAGACGCATACGGACGTGGCCGGATCATCGGTGACTACCGTCGCGTTGCCTTATACGGTTTAGATTTCTTGATTGCCGAGCGTAAAAAAGATTTGGCGAACAATGGCGGTTTCCTCTCAGAAGCAGACATTCGGACGCGGGAAGAGATGTCTGAACAGCTTCGTGCCCTTCAAGAATTGAAACAACTCGGCGCTGCTTACGGATTCGACCTCGGTCGCCCGGCTGAAACGACGCAAGAAGCCTATCAATGGGTATATCTCGCTTACCTTGCAGCTGTCAAAGAACAAAACGGTGCGGCGATGTCTCTCGGACGCGTATCGACATTCCTTGACGTGTACGCTGAGCGTGACATGGCGGCGGGCCGTTTGACAGAGTCAGACGTCCAAGAAATCGTCGATCACTTCATCATGAAACTCCGCATCGTCAAATTCTTGCGGACGCCTGACTATAACGAATTGTTCTCTGGAGATCCAACTTGGGTCACGGAATCAATCGGTGGGATGAGTGAGGATGGCCGTTCGAACGTCACGAAGAGTTCGTTCCGTTTCCTTCACTCGCTCACAAACCTCGGCCCGGCACCAGAACCGAACTTGACGGTGCTTTGGTCGACGAAATTACCGGAAGGATTCAAACAATATTGCGCGAAGATGTCAATTGAGACGTCGGCGATCCAATACGAAAACGACGACCTCATGCTTCCAGAGTTTGGTGACGATTACGGCATCGCCTGCTGTGTGTCACCGATGAAAATCGGCAAACAGATGCAGTTCTTCGGTGCCCGTGCCAATATGGCGAAAGCACTCCTCTACAGCATGAACGGTGGACGCGATGAGAAGAGCGGCGATCAAATCGCTCCGGCTTGGGACATGAACACAGAAGACGTCCTCACGTACGACAAAGTGTACGCTGATTTCGACCGGACGCTCGACTGGCTCGCGGAGCTTTACGTCAACACACTCAACGTCATTCACTTCATGCACGATAAATATGCGTACGAACGGATCGAAATGGCGCTCCACGATCCTGAAATCTTACGGACGATGGCTTGTGGTATCGCTGGCCTTTCGGTGACGGCGGACAGCTTGTCAGCAATCAAATATGCGACGGTCAAACCGGTCCGGAATGAATTCGGCATCGCTGTCGACTTTGAAACAGAAGGCGACTTCCCGAAATTCGGAAACAACGATGACCGTGTCGACGCGATCGCCGTCGAACTCGTCGGATCGTTCATGGAAAAAGTCCGGAAACATAAAACGTACCGCGACGCGCTTCATACGCAGTCGGTCTTGACGATCACGTCGAACGTCGTCTACGGCAAGAAAACAGGTAATACGCCGGACGGCCGTCGTTCTGGTGAGCCGTTCGCACCAGGTGCGAACCCGATGCACGGCCGCGATACGAAAGGAGCGGCAGCGTCGCTCTCGTCAGTCGCCAAACTTCCGTTCGAACACGCGCAAGACGGCATTTCGTACACGTTCTCGATCGTACCGAAAGCACTCGGTAAAGAAGACGTCGCACGTGAACTTAACTTGGCGGCACTTCTTGACGGCTATATGGGTGGCGAGCACAAAGGTCACCACTTGAACGTCAACGTCTTCAATCGTGAGACGCTGCTCGACGCTATGGAACATCCAGAAGAGTACCCGCAGCTCACGATCCGCGTATCAGGTTACGCCGTCAACTTCATCAAGTTGACACGCGAGCAACAGATCGACGTCATCAACCGGACGTTCCACGGTTCATTATAAGTAAAGGCTTGGCGGCCTTCGCTTGAAGGCCGCTCATTCGTTAGGAGGTCATCTCGATGACAATGGGATATGTACACTCGGTCGAATCGTTTGGAACCGTTGACGGCCCGGGAATTCGTTTTATCGTCTTTTTGCAAGGTTGTGCGCTTCGCTGCTTGTATTGCCACAACGCTGATACGTGGGATTTTAAAAAGAATAACCATCGTTCGGCCGAGGACGTCATTCAAGAAGCGCTCAACTATCGTCCGTTCATGGAAGCATCAAAAGGCGGCATCACAATTTCAGGGGGCGATCCGCTCGCGCAGCCAGAGTTTTTAGAAGCGCTGTTGCGTGAAGCGAAAAAACACGGGCTCCACACGACGCTCGATACGTCGGGTGCACTCCGTCCTCCTAACCTTGACGCCATCTTAGACCACACCGACCTCGTCTTACTCGATATTAAACACATCGATGACGACATGTGCAAGAAACTGACAGGACGGAGCAACGCCAACACGCTCGCGCTTGCTGAACATTTATCCGAGCGCGGAACGAAAATGTGGATTCGCCACGTTCTTGTCCCGGAATGGACGCTTGATGAAGGGGCGCTCCGGCGCACGGCGGCGTTCATTCAAAAACTCGACCACGTCGAGAAAGTTGAAATCTTGCCGTATCACGAGATGGGCGTCTATAAATGGGAGGCGCTCGGCCTCGACTATCCATTAAAAGGCATCAAACCACCGACGACGGAAGAAGTCGAGTGGGCGGAAGGGATCTTGCAAGGTACAGTCTAAAAAAACTGCGCAGACCGTTATGGTCTGCGCAGTTTTTCGTGTTATAGCCGTTTATCACGCACGTGGCGGCGAATAGCGTCCTCATCGAGCGGACGGTTGGCGACACCGGTCTCGACAGCCGTCTTCGCGACGGCGATTGCGACGGCCGGTGCGACCCGCTCGTCGAACGGGCTCGGGATGACGATGCCGTTCGCGAGGTCGTCCTCTGTTAATAAGTCAGCGATCGCATGGACGGCCGCTTCTTTCATCTCTTCGTTGATCTCTGACGCCCGGACGTCGAGCGCCCCACGGAAAATACCGGGGAAAGCGAGGACGTTGTTCACTTGGTTGGCGAAGTCCGAGCGACCGGTCGCGACGATGCGGGCCCCTGCGGAAGTCGCGAGATCCGGCATAATCTCTGGAATTGGGTTCGCGAGGGCGAAGATGATCGGATCCGTGGCCATCGTGCGGACCATGTCCTCGGTGACGGCGCCGGCGGCTGAGACGCCGATGAAGACGTCGGCCCCCTCGAGCACGTCGGCGAGCGTACCGATGTGGAGCTTCCGGTTCGTCGCCTTGGCGATTTGGTCTTTGAACGGGTTCATGCCGTCGGCGCGTCCTTCATAAATCGCACCTTTCGTATCACAGATGACGAGGTCCTCGACGCCGAAGCGCTTGAGCAGTTTGGCGATGGCGATTCCGGCGGCCCCGGCCCCATTCATGACGACACGCAGTTCAGGCATCGTCTTGTCGACCAAACGGAGTGCATTGACGAGGCCGGCCAAGACGACGATCGCCGTCCCGTGTTGATCGTCATGGAAGACCGGGATTGGGAGCGTCTGCTTCAACCGGGCCTCGATCTCAAAACATTCGGGTGCCTTGATGTCTTCTAAGTTGACGGCGCCGAACGTCGGGGCCAGTAGTTCGACCGTCCGCACGATCTCATCGACGTTGTGTGTGTCTAAACAAATCGGGAACGCATCGACCCCGGCGAAACTTTTGAACAGGACGGCCTTGCCTTCCATGACCGGCAACGCCGCTTCCGGACCGATGTTGCCGAGCCCGAGTACGGCGCTTCCGTCCGAGACGACGGCGACCGTGTTGGCGCGCAACGTATATTCATAGGACAGCTCTTTATTGTCGGCGATGCGGCGGCACGGTTCGGCGACGCCCGGTGAGTAGGCGAGGCTGAGCGCTTCTGTCGTGTCGACGTCGACTTTTGGCGTCGTTTCTAATTTACCGTGGTGCAAAGCATGCATCTCGAGTGCGCGTTCGTTCAATGTTTTCATAACTCTCTCCCTGTGTGCGTACGATTTTTTGTCTGTCACAATCGACTACATTGTATCGAAGAAACCGCTTACTTTCGAGCGTTTTACCTGCTATGGACGCAATTATTTCTGAACGATTGTTCATATATGTAGAATTGGTCCTGACAATTCATTGTTCGATACATTCGATGTACCAGATTTTCTGATACCGCTATCATCTCAGTCTACAGACCGAGGAAAAACAAGCCTTCCGCTCGTCGCCATCTTTTAAATGGCGTATTATGATAAGAGTGTACTTAATGAGGAGGGATGACAGATGAATCGCCAAGTGAAGCAAGTGTTGTTCATCGTGGCGGCAATCTCTCTAGTTCTCGTCCTAATCGGCTTTTTACCAAATATGATCATGTTTGGTTTGGGGGCGCTCTTAGCACTTTGGGCTGGAGTCAGATTCATGGCCGTGACGCATGTCGGCGCAAAAATCGGTTACGGCTTGCTCGCCGTGATCGGGATCATCACGATTTTGTCGAATATTTGGGCGTTAATCGGAATTGTGGTGGCATGGATGTTGTTTAAAGGGTATATGATGTATGCCAACCAAAAGCGGGACGTTGAGATCTTAAATGCGGACGGGTCGCGTGCTAGTCGTAGCAGCTTCCAATCGTTCGATCAAGTCTGGCAAAAGTTTGTAAACCGTCGCTAAGTTTTTAGAAGGAGGATTTTATGATGAAGACACCATTTGATCAGTTTCGTGATTTAGCTAACGAGTTGACGAAAGAATTTTCAAAAGAAATGAAAAAGTATCAAGATAAAGAGGCGCCACGCTCGAGTGGGGAAGCCGAATTGAACCGCCACATCCGCGGCGCTGAAAAAGAGGCGTTGTCGGTCGAACGTCTCGTCGAGCGTCAGAAGGCGTTGCTCGGCGAACTCGCGACGAAGCGTGACGATGCCAAATTGATGGCTGACAAGCGCTACGAACAGACAGAGCTCGCGAAACAAGCCGGCGAAGAGAAACTGGCTGAACGCGCTGCTCTCGAGTCAAAACATTACGGTGAACAGTATCGCTACTTCGAAGGCTTGTTAGACGAAGGCGGTCGTGAACTTGATGCCCTTGAGCGCCGTGCCCTTGAGATGCGCCTCAAACTCGACGAGATGCAAAACAAGCGTTACGAGTTCGCGATGCGTGAGAACCTTGATTTGTTGAAAGGTGCGCTCGATCAAATCTTCGGAGCGGACACATCGAAGTCGCATCCGTTCACAGAAGAAGAGAAGAAAGACGCAACGAAAGAAGAACCTGAGGTCGACGAAAAAATCGACGCGATGGACGAAGATGATTTCGAAGCAAAATTAAAAGAACTTGAGCGTCGCTTTAAACAAGACTGACGTACTGGTTCAGCGATGGTCCAGAATATTTTCGGGCCATCGCTTCTTTGCTTCATTGTACATATCGATAGGGAGGGGGGATCAGAGTGGAACGTTGGAACACACGCCAAATCATCGGCTTCATGATTATTTTATTTGCCATCGGACTATTTATCGACATCTTGACGGGTGGGAACAGCGTCCTCTTCAGCATGATTGTGCCGCTCTTATTGCTTTATATCGGGCGTCGCTTCAGCCGGAAAGGAAATCAGCCGGTCAGTTATATCTTTTATGGGATTGGCGGCGTGATGCTCGTCGGACTCATCTTTTCTTCGGCCGCGTTCGGGTTCGTCTTATCAGGATTATTGCTCATGTTCGGGTACCGTTTGTATAAAAATCGACCGCTTGAGTCGAGTCGGTTCCGGTCGCATATTCGTCAAGAACAGGCGTTTTCGTTCGGGACGAAAGAGTCGGGCCATTACGTCTTGCAAGACACGAATGAATTCTTTTTGCTGCGCGACGTCGAGATGGATTTATCGCGCGCCATCATTCCGGAAGGGGAGACGTTCTTGCTCTTGAACGGACTCGCTGGGGATATCCGCATCCTCATCCCGGCCGGTTACGATTATTCGATCGACGCCTCGATCGGTTTTGGCAAGATCCAAGTCGATGAATCGAACTATTCACCGGTGTTTAACCGCCGTTTTTATACGGCGTCCGATGAGTATCAAGCAGCGAACCGGAAAGTCCGGATTCATATCGTGCTCATGAGCGGAAGCGTCGAGGTGATGACCGTATGAAGAAGGATTCTTACCCAAGGACGGTCGTCTGGCACCAATTATTCAGTAGTCTACTGACGGCGCTATTCGTGACGATTGCATTTCTAATAGGTGACTCGACTTCACTCCGAGATTTATTTACACGTGAAGAAGGGTTGCCTTTCGGTGTGTCTATCATTGTCATCGCCGTCTTGATCGGCAGCATATTTGGAGTTGGCTCTTATTTTTATTTACGCCGGGATTTCCGTGAAGTGGCGATTGCCCTATGGAAGCTCGAGAATCAAAAAGAGATCGTGTTCCGGCCGTTATCGCCGTACCGCGACACGCTTGAACGGATTGTCCGTATCAGCAAACAACGTACGGAGATGATCGAAGTCGCCAAACGGGTCGGCGATCGGCCGGTCAGTGTCGAAGAGGCACGTAGCGAGGCGGTCGTCGAAGAACGTCGTCGCGTCGCCCGTGAGCTGCACGACTCGGTCAGCCAACAACTCTACGCGATCTCGATGATGACGACAGCGGTCAAGCAGACGATCGAATCGAAACCGGAACTCGCCGCTAAACAGATCGGTCAAGTCGAAGTCATGGCACAGACCGCTCAGGCCGAGATGCGTTCGCTCTTGTTGCAGCTTCGTCCCGTCGAGTTAGAAGGGATGACCTTGAAGACGGGGATTGAACGTCTGTTAGAAGAACTGTCCCGCAAACAATCGACCGAGCTCATCTGGCGTCTCGAGGAAGTGAAATTGTCACGCCATGCGGAAAATGAGTTGTTCCGCATCGTTCAAGAAGCGATCAGCAATACGCTCAGGCATGCCAAGGCGAAGCGGCTCGAAATTGAAATGCGGACCGTCCAACAGACGGTCATCTTGAAAATAAATGACGACGGGATCGGTTTTAATGTCGAGGATACACAAGTCGCCTCATATGGCTTACAATCGATAAGAGAGAGAACGGCCGAAGTCGGCGGGACGTTACGTCTCGTCAGCGTGCCTGGAGTCGGTACACAAATCGAAGTGCGTGTGAAACAACAAGTGGAGGGGTTAGAATGATTCGAGTCGTATTGATTGATGATCATGAGATGGTCCGGGCTGGTGTCTCGGCATTTCTGTCGACACAGCCGGACATTGAAGTAGTCGGGGAAGCGTCGGACGGGGCGACCGGAGCGGAACTCGCCATCGCTGAAAAACCGGACGTCGTCTTGATGGACCTCGTGATGGAGCCTGTGGACGGAGTCGAGTCGACGAAGCGTATCAAAGCGAGCTGGAAAGATGCGAAAATTTTAGTCGTGACGAGTTTTTTGGACGATGAAAAAGTGTATCCGGTCATCGAGGCCGGTGCGATGAGTTATGTCTTGAAGACGGCGAACGCGAATGAAATCGCCGACGCGATCCGTCAGACGGCAGCCGGTAATCCGGTCATGGCCGCACAAGTGACCGGCAAGATGCTCGAACGTCTGCGGCATCCGGAGACGACCCTTCATGAAAGTTTGACGGCGCGGGAACGCGAGATTTTGCAACTGATGGCCGAAGGCAAGGCGAACCAAGTCATCGCCGATGAATTATACATTTCGTTGAAGACGGTGAAGACGCACGTCTCGAATATTTTGACGAAGCTTGACGTCTATGACCGGACGCAAGCGGTCGTCTATGCGTTTCAACATAATTTAGTGGACAAATAATCACTCGGACGGGGGAAACGGGATGATTCCAACGATTGAAACGGAACGACTGCAGTTACGGCAGTTACAACCGACCGATGCGGAGCGTCTATTCACGATTTTTTCAAACGTCGACGTGTTGCGCCATTATGGGATGGAGCCGCATCAATCGCTTGGACAGACGGAACAAATGCTATTCGGGATGCTAGAAGGGATTGCCGACGGGTCGATCATGCGTTGGGGCATTATGAGGAAAGGTAATCCCGAGTTGATGGGGACGATCGGCTTCCACAATCGCGCCCCGCGCCATCGACGTGCCGAGATCGGTTATGAGATCCATCCGCATTATTGGCGGAACGGCTACGCGACAGAGGCGTTGCAGGCGGTATTGACGTTTGCTGCGTGTTCCGCAGATATCGAGCGAGTCGGGGCTATCGTCTATCCTGAAAATATCCCTTCGCAGCAACTGTTAGAACGCAATGGTTTTATTCGTGAAGGAACACTGCGCCACTATATGCGCCAAGGTAATCAAACATACGACGTGTACGTATACGGCTACATAGCGAAAAAAGACGGACCACAATGTTAAATTGTGATCCGTCTTTTTTTATTTTTTCTGAGCTTGAATTTGTTCATCGATTTCAGACAAGTACTCCCAGCGCTCCATTTTTTCTTCGAGTGTTTGCTTGAGGGTACTGATTTCAGCGTAAAGATCGTTCACTTTTCCGAGATCGCTACCGGCATCGGCGAGTCGCGCTTCTGCAGCTTCGATTTTCTGTTCGGTTAGAGCGATCTCTTCCTCGATCGTCTCCCACTCTTTTTGTTCTTTAAAAGTGAATTTGACGACGTCGACTTTGGCGCGCTCTTTCTTGTCTTTCGGTTCTTTTTTAAGTTGACGTGCCTCGTCTTGAAGCTCGGCCAGATAATCGCTATATTCGGCGTGGTAGACGTTGATTGTCCCCTCTTCGAAGGCGATGAGTTGCTCGGCGATACGGTCAAGGAAGTAACGGTCGTGACTGACGGCGATGACGGTTCCTGGGAACGACTCTAAGTAGTCCTCTAAAACCGACAACGTTTCCGTATCGAGATCGTTCGTCGGCTCATCTAAGAACAAGACGTTCGGCTCATCCATCAAAATCCGCAGCAACACAAGGCGCCGCTTCTCGCCACCGGACAGTTTACTGATCGGTTTATATTGGGCGTCCGGTGTGAACAAGAAACGCTCGAGCATTTGACCGGCGGTGATCGTCTCGCCGTCCGGTGTGTAGATGACTTGGGCGATCCGTTCGATCTCGTCGATGACCCGTCGCGTCGTATCGTCAAATTCGACTTGTTGACCGTAGTAACCGATGTGAACCGTCTCACCGTGGACGACCGTGCCTGACGTCGGTTCGATGCGACCGGCGAGTAAGTTCATGAGCGTCGTCTTGCCGCTCCCGTTCGGTCCAACGATGCCGTACCGTTCCCGGCGTCCGAACAGCCAACTGAAATCGTGAATGAGCGGCGTGTCCGCATACTGGAACGACAACTGTTCGACTTCGATGACTTTTTTACCGAGCCGGCGTGAACCGACCGATACGTCGAGCGCATCGTCTTCGGCGAGTGCCTCTTGCTGCTTTAAGCCCTCGACACGTTGAATCCGGGCTTTCTGTTTCGTCGTCCGAGCTTTGGCACCGCGGCGTAGCCAAGCGAGCTCGCGTCGCAAGATGTTTTGCCGCTTTTGTTCCATCGACTGGGAGCGGGCTTTGCGTTCGGCCCGTTTCTCGAGAAACAGTTCATAGTTCCCGTCATAAAAGTAAGACGTGCCGTCGGCAATCTCGAGAATATGGTTCGTCACACGGTTCAAGAAATAACGGTCGTGGGTGATGAGCAAGATCGCGCCTCGGTAGTCCGCGAGAACCGTCTCGAGCCAAGCGATCGTATCGGCGTCAAGTTCGTTCGTCGGCTCGTCAAGTAAGAGCAAGTCGGCTTCGTCGAGCAAGGCCGCAGCGAGCGCGACCCGTTTTTGTTGGCCCCCGGAGAGGGAACTGATCTCGGCCGACACGTCGGGTAACCCGAGCCGATTCAAGATCGACTTCAGCTTCGCTTCCGTTTCCCAAGCGTCAGCGGCATCGACCGCTTGCTGTGCTTTCATGAAACGTTCGAGCCATTGCTCGCTCGATGGGTTCGCCTCGAGTGCTTGGCGAGCGAGCTCGTATTGTTTTAACGCCAAGACGGATGGGGTGTTGCTCGTGAACAAGGCGTCTAAAATTGTCTGACCGGGAGCGAAATCGACGGTTTGCGTCAAATAACGAATCCGATAGTCGTTCGGATGTTGCATCGTGCCTTTGTCTGCTGTTTCGACGCCGGCAATGATTTTTAAGAACGTCGATTTCCCAGAACCGTTGACGCCGATGACACCAATCCGGTTACCGGGATGAATCGTCATCGTGACGTCGTCAAACAAGACTTTATCGGCGAACTCTTTACGGATGCCTTCGATTGTTAATAAACTCATTTGGAACCTCCTTCAACGACTTGGCGAATCATCGCTTCTACTTTCGCTGTCAAATCTTTATTCGAGACGTCAGCCGGGTCGATAGCCGGTAAAAACGTCACATCGACGATACCCGGTCTAATCCGGTTTTTCATTTCGAGCAGGTGATGGCTGCCGTTGATCGCCACCGGAACGATTTTTGCTCCGCTCGACGTGGCGAGCGTCAGGCTGCCGGCTTTAAACTCTTTCATCGGCCCACCTTTTGAACGAGTGCCTTCCGGGAAGATGATGATTGACTGTCCGGATTGGATTGTCTCGACACCGGCGCGGATCGCTTTGACGGATTGGCGGCGGTCGCTGCGATCGATAAAGATGCAACCCATCAATTCCATCCAACCCGCGATCATCGGAATTTTTTTGACTTCGATTTTTGAGATGAACGCTTTCGGATGGTTCGTCGCCGTGATCATGATCGGGATGTCGAAGTTTCCTTGGTGGTTGGCGACGTAGACGACCGGTTCGTTCGGAATATGTTCTTGTCCGTGCACACGGACTCGGGCTCCGGCCACTTTCAATAAGAAGCCGGCCCAGTTGTAGGCGATTTTTTGAACGTAATCGTATCGTGCCGGTACGTCGAGTCGTTTTGCTTTCGGATAAAACGGAAGCAAGACGGGCAAGACGGCGAAGAACGAGAAAAACCAAATGGCGGTGCGTAACATAGTATCAATCTCCTTTTCAAAATAGAGCCAAACAGCAAGAAAGAGTCTTCTTCTCACACAGAGAATCTGACTCTTAGACATGAATCTTTATTCCCAGAAGCGAGAATCGGTTTCCTCTTCTTCTTCCTCGAGTTCGAACGTAATTCGTTTATTCACCGGGTCAACGACAAAGTAGGCACCGTCTTGCTCGATGCTCTTAAACTGCATCACGTGATCACTGCCAATTTCTAAGGTGAGGCGGATTCGGTTGTCGTCATCGACGAGCAAAATGCCGTCTTCTTTCAGCCACAGCTCCATGACGGGTGAATAGCGTAACAGCCATTCGTTCGATAAAGGGATTTCATTCATTCGTGTTTGTGCCTCCTACGGTCCAAGTCCGTTGTGCTCTTCTATCTAGAATAGAATACCAAAAGTGGCGTGGGAACACGAGCGTTATGTAGAGCGTTTGCGTGAACTGGAGTGCATGCGAGCAACGATGCGGTCGATGCGCTTTTGATTGCGCCGTTCTTTCAGGAGCACGTTCATTTGTGCGATAAGCTGTTTAAATGAAGATAGACCCATGGCGAGCAGCGCCGCGAACAAGAATGTGCCGATTGGATCTTTGAAAAAACCGGTTTGGAGCGAGACGGACAAACCGACGACTGAAAGAATCGTGGTGAGAAAATAAAATAGCATGAGTGACTCTCCCTTCCCAGATGATTCAATTGAAAAAACCGAACGTATTTCTCGTTCGACAAGTGAGTAAAAAATTCCTTTTTTTGTCGAACAAAACAAAAAAACGCCTTCTGACGAGCGAGAGGGCGCTTACTCTTGAACCATCGTGACGGAAGACGATACGTTCGTATCGACACCGTTTGAGAATATGAAACTCAGCGAAGCAAGAAGAGCGAAGAATGCAATCAAAAGGCCCTTCATGAAGCGTTTCGCAAATGAGCGAGATTGAACATCAAACATTTTATTTCCCCCGTTCGGACATTGCTGAAACCTGATTTATAAACAACACTTCTTTAATAATAACGTTTTCAAAAAGTGGATACTAGATGGAAAAACATTGTTCACAAAATTGTCACAAAATTCCGTCTGATACTCGGTCGATTTAGAAGCTTGACGGTTGGGTGGTTCATTGTCTCGTTCACAAATTGGACACAATTGACCTGAAGCAGGAAAAGGAACGTGATATGATTAAGAACGTGTGTAGGTAGGTATACTGACAGTAATAAGATGAAAAAGGATGTGTATAGAATGGTATTACGTGCAGGAGATGTAGTCGATCTAGTTGCGGAACGTTCAGCCGATTTTGGCGTATTTATTGGGAACGGCCGTGAAGAGGTATTACTTCATCGGAAAGAACAAACAGAAGAAGTCACAGTCGGTCAAACGGTGCGTGTCTTCCTATATCATGACTCGGAAGGCCGTCTCGCTTCGACGATGACGATTCCGAACGTATCGTTTGAAGAATATGAATGGTTCGATGTGACAGGCGTTCGCTACAATACGGGCGTGTTCGTCAACATCGGCATTCAAAAGGATGTGCTCGTCTCGCTCGACGACCTTCCTGAAAACCGGACATATTGGCCGAAAGAAGGCGATAAGCTATGCGTCCGTCTCAAGTACGATCAAAAAGGCCGTCTTCTCGGAGAACCGGCTCATTATGCGTATTTGAACTTGCTTGCCCGTCCCGCCAAAGAAGAGTGGGGCAATCAAGACGTTCAAGCGATCGTCGTCAACAAACGTGACGTCGGTGTCAACGTCTGGGTCGAGAATGAATCACTCGGTTTCTTACATGAAGCAGAGATGACGCGGTGGCCGCGTCTCGGCGAACAGTTAGCAGTACGTGTGACGCAAGTGAAGCAAGACGGTACCGTTCTTGTATCGATGAAACCGCGAGCGTATGAAGCGATCGACCCGGATGCGGAAAGCATTCGTTCTTACATCGAAGAACGCGGTGGTGAAATGCCTTACGGCGACAAGACAGCCCCAGACGTGATCGACCGTGAGTTTGGCATGAGCAAGGCGGCCTTCAAACGGGCGCTCGGGAAGCTCTTGAAAGAAAAGCAGGTTGAAAAACTCGACAACGGGTATAAATTAAAATAAGATTACTCATGTCCAGGTGGCTAAAAAAAGTTTTAGAATGTATTTCTTTCATTTTAGAAACAAATGCGGTATAGTAATAAGAGTTGACTACGAGGAAACATTTAAAGAACGTCTGCAGAACTAACCTCAGACGTTTTTTGCATGAACAAAGGAGAATATAATTTGACAAAATTTCAAGATTTACAGTTAAGTGAAGCATTAGTAAAAGGTGTACTCAAAATGGGCTTCGAGGAAGCGACACCGATCCAAGCTGAAACAATTCCAATCGCACTTACAGGAGCGGATGTATTAGGCCAAGCACAAACAGGTACAGGGAAAACAGCAGCTTTCGGTATTCCGACAATTGAGCGAATCGACACAAAGGCGCGTCAAGTCCAAGCACTTGTTCTTGCACCGACACGTGAACTTGCGATTCAAGTTGCAGAAGAGTTAAACAAAATCGGGGAAACGAAGCGTGTATACGCACTTCCTGTATACGGTGGTCAGCAAATCGACCGCCAAATCCGCGGCTTGAAAAAGAACCCGCAAATCGTCGTTGCGACACCTGGACGTCTCATGGACCACATGAAACGCAAGACGATCAAACTCGACGAGATCCAAACAGTGATCTTGGATGAGGCGGATGAAATGCTCAACATGGGCTTCGTTGAAGATATCGAGATGATTTTGAAAGGCCTTCCGGCTGAACGTCAAACGCTTCTCTTCTCAGCGACAATGCCACCACAAATCAAGAAGATCGCTGAGCGCTTCATGAAGTCGCCAACAATCATCAAAGTGAAATCGAAGGAAATGACAGTTGAAAACATCAACCAACAGTTCCTCGAATTGCGTGAAGGTCAAAAATTCGATACACTTTGCCGTTTGATCGACATCGACTCACCAGAACTCAGCATCATCTTCGCTCGTACGAAGAAACGTGTTGACGAAGTTACAGAAGCACTCATCAAACGTGGTTACACGGCTGATGGCCTTCACGGTGACTTGACGCAATCAAAACGTGACCAAGTCATCCGTCGTTTCAAAAACGGCACGATCGACATCTTGGTCGCAACAGATGTAGCGGCGCGTGGACTTGATATCACAGGTGTCACACACGTTTACAACTTTGACGTCCCACAAGATCCGGAAAGCTACGTGCACCGTATCGGACGTACAGGCCGTGCTGGTAAAACAGGTACTGCCCTTACGTTCATCACGCCACGTGAATTCGGCCAAGTGAAGTCAATCGAACGTGTGACGAACAAGAAAATGAACCGTCGTCACGTACCGACGATCGCAGAAGTACTTGAAGGAAACCAAAAGCAATCAGCTGAAGATTTGATCGAACGCGTTCAAGCGGGCGATTTCAAAGCTTACACGCAACTTGCGACTGAGCTCCTTGAAGAGTACGAAGCAGTCGAGCTTCTCGCAGCAGCACTTCGTGGTTTGACGAAAGAGCCAGATTCAACACCTGTTGAAATCTCTTACGCAGAACCAGTCCGTGTGAAACGTCAAGGTGGACGCAACGACCGCGGTGGATACCGTGGCGGCGCACGCAGTGGTGGCGGAGACCGTCGCACTGGCGGCGGAGACCGTGGCGGACGCTCAGGCGAACGTAGCGGTGGCGGTGGATACCGTGGAAAACGCACTGGTGGGACTGACGATCGTCGTCGCTCATCAGAAGACCGTGGCCCACGTCGTCCGCGTGACTAATCGATAAAATGAAAACCGCATTTCCTTAAGTGGATTTGCGGTTTTTTTATTTATCTCATGCTACACTGAACGAGTAGAGATTGAAGGATGAGGTGTCAACGGATGGTAGAACTAGGTTTAGGTCTCGTCATATTATTGGCGTGCATCCTAGCATTGAAGCCGATTGTTATGCGGACAGTACGTCCGAATTTCCGATATATTCCGGTCGCCACACTTTTGTTTGGCGCGATGATTTGGTTAGTCATGGCCATCGGCGTCGGCGGGAAGATGGGAATCGGATACGGTGTGATGAGTATCGTGTATTTTATTGCTTGTTTCGGTGCCTATATGTATGTGCATACACGAGCGAGCTGAAACCGGCTCGCTTTCTTGTTTCGAAAATGAGGATGAGGTGATCCAATTGGATGCAGTGGATGTGATGATGAATCCAAATGAAGTCGAAGTGACATATGAACCGATTTTCGGGGCGGCCACGTTTCAAGTGGAAGGCTACATGGTACACGGCCATTTCAGGGGCGAGTCGCTCACCCCGTTCTTTTATGATGACGACGTACCGGTCGAGTATCAACTCGACATCGCCAAGCGGATGGAACGGTTGGCCGCCGAATCGTTGCGTGACGAAAAGCAGTTCGTCACGTTCCGCTGCCGGTCGGAATGGATCCTTGAAGAAGGGGGAGAAGCATTTTTAGCACCGTTACGGGAATTGAACTTCCCGCTCCACCGGATATTTGTGACACTTCAAGGGACCGAGCTCGTCGATGTGTCTCGTCTGTCCCGCGTCGTCCAATATTATCGTTCTTCTGGTGTGAGAGTCGCGCTCGACTTCGCGGAGTCGACGAGTATCGAGGACATCATGACGATTGCACCGGAGTTGTTGCTTGTCGATTTAGCAACGATGGTCGAGAAGAAGACGTTGTCGGTGACTTACCCCCAAATGCTCCAGACGATGGAATACATTGCTTCGAAACTCGGGGCCCCGCTGCTCTATAAGTCAATCGATCATCTCGGTCAGTTGCGTTACGCCTGGCAGCACGGTGGAAGTTACTACATGGGTGGCTTGTTAGGTCGTCAAGAGGATTTCCCGCCGCGTGAAGCAAAAGGAATGAGTGTACTCACGCAAGAAGTTCCAGCGTTCTTCCTGCACGACCAAGAGCGATTGAAGCGGTTGTATGAGCTAGAATTCGAACTTCACGGAAAAGTCGCGGAGCTCGTCCAAACCGGGAAATGGTCACGGGATAAGAAGGATGAATGGCTGCTCCATATCGCCCCTAAATTAGAAGGGATGCTCGTCCGCTACTACTTGACCGACCAAACGGGCTTCCAGACGAGTGCGAACGTCTACCAAGAGCAACACGTTTGGAAAGTCGATAACACATACCGAGGCTATAACTGGAGTTTTCGACCGTACTTTATCCGGACGATGGCGGCGATGAGTGTTCGCGGGCGGGGCTATTTGTCGGAAGACTATCGCGACTTCAGCTCCAACGAAGTGACACGTACGTTCAGCTATCCGTTACCGGACGGCATGTTTTTGTTCGCCGATTTATCAGAAGAGTACTTATACCAAAACCGATTATTAGATTGAGAGGGATTATGATGTTTGATTACGATTATGATGCGTTGCGTGAGATTGGGAGAATCGTCGCCCGGGCAAGGGATGAAATGGCACGGGCCGTCACGCCAGGGATGACGACGAAAGAGCTCGATGCGATCGGGCAACGTATTCTTGAAGAAGAAGGAGCGGCCTCGGCGCCGATTACGATGTATGAGTTTCCGGGCTATACGTGTATCTCCATCAATGAAGTGGCTGCCCACGGAATTCCGGGTAAAGAAGTCATTAAAGACGGGGACATCGTCAATGTCGATGTGTCTGCCGTGAAAGATGGCTATTATGCAGACACGGGACGAACGGTGATCGCCGGCACACCGAAATCGCCAGAGCATGTCCGCTTAGTCGAGGTCTCGCTCACGTCGCTCGAAGCGGGCCTCAGCAAAGTGAAGGCCGGTACGAAAGTGAACCAGATCGGAAAAGCGATTTACGCGGATGTCCGCAAAAATGGCTTCACCGTCATTCGAAACTTGGCGGGTCATGGACTCGGCCGCACGCTCCACGGCGAACCGGAGACGATCTCCAACTATTATAGCCGGGAAGAGAATGACATCTTGAAAGTCGGTCAAGTCATCGCAGTCGAGACGTTCGTCTCGACGAAAGACGAGATCGTCTACCAGTCAGAAGAGGATGGCTGGGCGTTGTTCACACCGAACGACAGCCCCGTCTCGCAGTTTGAGCACACGGTCATCGTGACCGAGGACGGCTATGAAGTGTTGACAGGAACGTTCCGAGAAGAATGACGCAATCAAACAAGGATACAGACCGCGGTCTGTATCCTTGTTTACGTTAACTGGATGATTTGTTCGCTTAACTGATGAATCTTTTTCCAATCCGGAGTGACGACGTCAGGGATCAAGAGCTGACCGTTTTCGACATCGAGCGGCGCATCGAGCAGGTCGGTCTCGAAATAGGCGCTCGTTCCGGCCATGTCGGCCGGATAGGCGGCACCCGTCAACGAGGCGAATAAGAGTGTATGATAACGGCCGATCGATGATTCGTACATACCACCGACCCAATACGGGGTACCGCTGTCACGGATCGCGAGCGCCTCGGTCAATCCCCCGACGCGGGCAGGTTTGATGTTGACGATGCGTCCGGCCCGAAGCCGATTCATCGTCTCGACGTCTTGCCGTGAGATGATGGACTCGTCAAGACAGATTGGCGTCTTGAGTTTTGTTTGCAGGTCGGCCGAGTCGACCCAGCAGTCGCTCGGATAAGGCTGTTCGATCATCAAGAGGCGATGGGCGTCGAGTTGTTTGAACCAGTCGAGCGGCTGCTCGTGCGCACTGCCGTTCAAGTCGATCATGAGCGGAGCGTCCGGGAAAAAAGTCCGCACTTCCGCGAGCGCCGTCAATAGCTCATGAGGCGAAGCTTTCAACTTGATCCGTTCGAACCCGGAATGGAGCGCCTGTTCGATCGCGTTCAACGTTTCGGTGAGCAAGCCAATCCCAATCGTCCGCCCGCAAGCGACGTGATGTCCGGCTTGCAAAAGTTGTTTTAGCGTCACGCCAGCACGGGCGGCCTCGATTTCCCAGAGTGCACTCTCCCACATCGCTTTTGCCATCGGGTGCCCGATGATCGAACGGACATGGTCTGGAAATGTGGTCGCGCTGATCGGCTGTCCTTTCAGCAATCGATAGATCAGTTCAGACGTGTCGACGGTCGAGCGGACCGTCTCCGACGTGTACCACGGCGTCTCAAAGGCGACACCTTCCCCGTATCCGACTGCTCCGTCGGTCGTTTCGAGACGGAGGATGACCGTCCGTCGCGTCGTCAAGACGGCATGGGCTGTCACAAGCGGGTGTTTGAACGTGAGCGGGACGATGTAAAGGTCAGCTCGTTGAATCATAATCGGTCTCCTTTAAGCGGTGTCGCATCAATTTTCCGTTGGCGTTTCGTGGGAGCTGAGTGACCGTGATCAACGCCTTCGGGTGCTTATACTTAGCGAGGTGGTCGTTTAAAATTTGCGTAAGTTCGTGAGGGTCGTATGTCCCGACGATATAGGCGATCGGGACGGCGCCCCATGTCGGGTCAGGCTTCCTGGTGACCCCGGCGTCCTCGATACCGGGGCATCGCAACAGGACGCTCTCGATCTCAGCAGGATAGATGTTTTCTCCGCCCGAGATGATCAAGTCGCTCCGGCGATCGAGTACATAGAGATAGCCGTCTTGGATCGTTCCGAGGTCGCCGGTTCGCCAGTACCCGTCCTCAGTCCAGGCATCCGCTTCCGATTCGTTATAATAGCCTGGCGTGACGGTCGGGCCATTGACTTCGATCTCGCCATCGCGACTGATGCGGATGCGGGTCGGTGCGATCGCTTGACCGCTTGAACCGATATGGTCGAGTGCTTCGGACGGCAACAACGTCGCGACTTGGGAGCAAGTTTCCGTCATCCCGTACGTCTGCGCGATCGGCAAGTGGCGGCGGTCTGCTTCTTCGAGCAACGGCCGTGGCACCGGTCCGCCTCCGACGAGGATGACGCGGAGATGGTGACTGGTCAATCCTGCGTCGAGCAGTCGCCCGAGCATGATGGCGACGAGGGAAAGATGGGTGATCCGTTCGGACGCAATCAATCGGGTCGTACGCAAGACGTCGAACTTCGGTTCAACGTATAATGTCGAGCCGAACAGGGCGCAACGGTACACTTGGGCGAGTCCGCTCATGTGGAACAGCGGTGTGACGACGAGCATGCGGTCGGTCGGCTCGTATCCTAGATGTTTTTTTGCGGCCTCGGCGCTCGCGCGATGATTTCCGTACGTCTGTTGCACCGCTTTGGCGTGTCCGGTCGTTCCGGACGTAAACATGAGCGACATGACCTCGTCACGCCCCCAGCGATGATGTCGGCGCAACGGCTCTTGATCGCGTACGCTCACGTCGATTTGAGGGACGTTGAGGTCGATTTCCTGATCGACGAGTAAGATGTCGATGTGGGCCTTGTCGAGTTGCATCGCGAGTTCGCTTGTGGTCAGCCGTGTATTCAACGGGACGAGTACTTTTCCGAGCAAATGGACGGCGTGGACTGCGACGACATAGTCTTTACTATTTGACGCATACAGTCCGATGTGACGAGCGTCCGGAACGGTCCGGCCTAAAAAGTGTGCCAAGCGCGAGCTCTCATCGATCAATTCGCCCCACGTCAGACGTTCCGTTGCGGTGACGAGGGCGATCGTGTCGACAGGATGTTGCTTCAAATCATAATCCATTACAATTACCTCCAAAAAAAGAGTAGCGAATTCGCTACTCTCTTACGATTTACGGGAAACGCGGGAATTGACCGAAGTCAGGGTCACGTTTTTCTTTGAAGGCGTCACGGCCTTCTTTTGCTTCATCTGTCGTGTAGTAAAGAAGCGTCGCGTCACCGGCGAGCTGTTGGATCCCGGCCAAGCCGTCCGTATCAGCGTTCATCGCAGCTTTCAAGAAGCGGAGTGCTGTCGGCGAGTGTTGCAAGATCTCTTGGCACCATTGGACCGTCTCGGCTTCAAGCTGTTCGAGCGGGACGAACGTGTTGATGAGTCCCATGTCGAGCGCTTGCTGTGCGTCATATTGACGGCACAAGTACCAAATCTCACGAGCCTTTTTATGTCCGACGATACGTGCCAAGTAGCCTGAACCGTAACCGGCATCGAATGAACCGACTTTCGGTCCAGTTTGACCGAAACGAGCGTTGTCGGCCGCAATCGTCAAGTCACAGACGAGGTGCAAGACGTGTCCGCCACCGATGGCGTATCCAGCGACCATGGCGATGACCGGTTTAGGGATGACTCGGATCAAGCGCTGAAGATCAAGGACGTTCAAGCGCGGGATATCATCGTCACCGACGTAGCCGCCGTGACCGCGAACTTTTTGGTCGCCACCTGAGCAGAAGGCTTGATCGCCTTCACCTGTCAAGATGATGACACCGACTTCTTTATCGTCACGGGCGCGCGCGAACGCGTCAATCAATTCGTTGACCGTGAGCGGACGGAACGCGTTCCGAACTTCCGGACGGTTGATCGTGATTTTTGCGATCCCGTTCCACTTCTCATATTTAATGTCTTCATACGTACGGACCGATGTCCAGTTTGCTACTGATTCCATTTAAATTCCCCCTAAAATCAATTTCTCTATCATTGTACCAAATTGTTGGGTGTTCTCGATATGGGGAGCGTGGGCCGCACCCGAAATTTCGTGTATCCGAATGTCTGGACGACGTTCACGCATATCGCGAGCAATCGTTTGAAACTTCACATCGTGCGCACCGACGATCAAATCGGTTCGAGGCAGGCGGTCAAGATGCGTCCATAGCGACGGCATACTGCCGGTCCCGATGGCGCGCAAACTGTTCGCGAGCGCTGACGGGTCTTGAGCGAGCCGCTCATGTCGAAGTGAGGCCCGCATCTCGTCCGTTTGACGCCAAAGCGGGAGCATCTCCCATGCGGCGACGAACGCTTCGATTCCGTCCGTCTCGATCCGTCGCGCGAGCCGTTCATCGGCGTCGCGTCGCGCTCGTCGCTCTGAAGCGGTGAGACCGGGCGTCGTACTAATCCCGATGAAGTGGTCCACGCGCTCGTCACAGGCTGCGAGTGTCATCCCGATGCGGCCGCCGAGCGAATAGCCGATGACCGTCCACGGCCTTTCGTCCGTGTCGAGCAGCGTCGACAAATCCTTCACTTGTTGGCTCATCTTCGCGCGGGCGACCGAGCAACTGCCGGTCTGTCCATGTTGAAGCAGGGACGGGGCGACGAGGCGCACCGGCAAGTCAGGGAAATACGAGAGCCATCCGGCGTTGCTCGTGAAGCCGTGCAACAAGAGGACCGGTCTTCCGGACCCGTGCTCGAGCACTTCATACGATACGTCACGGACAGTACGTCTCATGTCCCGTTCTCCAACGTGAGACGCGTGCAAATCGATTCCGTCCAGTTCCGGTGGGATAAGACGTTGTCGGCACGGTCAGATGGGAATTCGATCAACTGAATCCCTGCCTCGATCGCTGCTGTCACGTCTTCTGGACGTTCGAGCAGTTGATAGCTAAGCCCGTATGTGTCGGCGAAGCCACGGATGTTCAAGTCGAGCGGTGTACCGAACAAGTCTTCGAACATCTGTGGCTCGATGGATGCTTGCGGTAAGAAGGAGAAGATGCCCCCGCCGTTGTTGTTGGCGACGATGATCGAGAACGAGCCAGGATGCGTCTTTAGTAATTGCAGGGCGTTGCTGTCATGATAGAACGCCAAGTCACCGATCAGTAACGCGGCTCGTTCTGTGTCGTGGCAAGCGCCGAGCGCACTCGAGATGATTCCGTCGATCCCGTTCGCGCCTCGGTTGGCGAAGACGGATACGGCTTGTCCGGCACCGAGCGTCGTGTCGACGTCACGGATCGGCATGCTGTTGCTGACGAACAAGCGGTCGATCTGAGCGTTCAAGACGTGACTAGTCAAGGCGCTCTCACCGCTCAGACTTGGTTTGGCCGATTCGGCGACTTGTTCGAATAAGGAAAAGCGAGCCGAGTAGACGTCGTCAAACGGGACGTCGATGACCTCCAAATAGTCATTCGCGTCGCCGTAGACGACAGTCGCACGACTCGATGGGTCGCGAAACGAGCCGGGCTGTTCAATCAAGATTTGGTGGGTCTGTTTGAGCCATTCATTCAACCGTTTCGATACAGGAGCCGCACCGAAGCGAACGACCGCATTCGGCGTCCATTCTGGGCTATGCTCACTTGCGAGCCACGTGTCATAATTCGTCAAAACGCCGTCAAAGCAACGCATGCCACTGAGCGGATCGGCAAACACCGGAATTCGGTGAGTGTTTGCTACGTTGTAGATGGTTTCGAGCCAAGACGTCGGCGTGCCAGGTCCGACGACGAAAGCGAGCCGTTCGACGGCCGTCTCTTGTTTGAAGCGAGCCAAGTCGTCGGTGACGGGACGAATGTACGAGGTCTCGCTCCGTCTCGAAGTGGCGGTCAATTGTGACTTCAGACGTTCGATATCGGGCAGTAACGGTTCTCGGAACGGGATGTTAATATGGACCGGTCCGAGCGGGGCCTGCGCACTCAAGCGTACGAGCCGTCCGACGGCTTGTTCCATATAGTGCAGACTCTCTGGCTCGGGCACCGGTAGATCGAGGCTCGTCTTCACATGTTCACCGTAGAGGCGGACTTGATCGATTGCTTGCGGGGACCCGACGTTACGCAACTCATGCGGCCGATCTGTCGTCAATACGACGAGCGGGAGCTGGGAAATCGTTGCTTCGGCGACAGCTGAAAAATAGTTGGTAGCGGCTGTGCCGCTCGTACAAATTAATGCGACCGGCCGAACGTCTTCGCCAGCGCGGGTTAGTCCGAGCGCGAAGAAAGCGGCTGAACGCTCATCGACGACGACGTGATGGCGTATATTCGGGTGCAAATACGCGGCCATCGCCAGCGGTGTCGAACGCGAACCGGGACTGATGACGACGTCATAAATCCCAGTTTCGACGAGTCGATTCATCATATGGGATACCCAATTCGTTAACATATCGTTCATTCGTGATTGCCTCCTGAAATGACTTGGTCTAACCCGAGCGCTTGCTTGATCGGGCTCAACTTGACTTCTGTCTCGGCTAGCTCTGATTCGAGTTCAGACTCTTGGACGATTCCACAGCCTGCGTATAATGCCACGAACTGATGCTGGACGAGGGCCGAACGGATAGAGACGACAAATTCACCTTCTCCGTCGGTGTTCAACCAGCCGAACGGTGAGCCGTACCAGCCGCGATCGAACCGTTCGATGTCGCGCAGCAAGCGGACGGCCGTCCGCTTCGGAGAACCGCCGAGTGCGGGTGTCGGGTGCAACGACTCAATGATGGAGAGGAGAGACGCGTTCGTGTCCAAAGTTGCTTTGATCGGTGTGTGTAAATGAAACACCGAGCGGTTCTCTAAAATCGTCGGGGACGGCGCGACATGAATGGTCGCTGCATAAGGTGTGAGAGCGTTTTGAATGTCTTTGACGACGATTTGGTGCTCCTCTAAATTTTTACGGTCATGCAACAACTGCTGTTTCGCCGTCTCGGTTTCCGCGTCCGTATCCGGGCGTTTGATCGTGCCGGCGATGGCCGCGGTCTCGATATGCGGACCTTGCTTACGGACGAGCCGCTCCGGTGTGGCCCCGAAAAATCCGATTTCCCGTTTCGGTTGATATAAGAACACGTAACTGCCTTCTTGATGTTCAGACAAGTGCCGTAGCGTCTTCGCGAACGGGAACGCTTCATCTGACGTCTGGTAAATCTCTTCCCGGGCGATGACGAGTTTCTCGACTTTTTCTTCGGCGATATATCCTTTCGCCTGTTGAAAACTTGATTTAAAGTGATCGACGCCGTCTTTTACTTTCGAATACGTCGGCGTCGACTCATCGGGCGCGTGCAGGGCGTTGAACTGGGCCAATTGGTCGGCTAGTTGGATTAAATATTGTTCAACGGTCTGGTTTGAAGAAACAAGGGTCGACACCGTCAACGTGTGCTTGTCACCGGAACGACGGTATAAAAATTTAGGGACGACTAAAGCCGCCTCGCCGAATGAGTCCCACATGTTTTTTTGAGGTCGGACGAACGTATCGAACGAAAATCCTGAGAACGCATAGATGACGGCATCGACATCCCGGCGATGCAGGCTCCAGTCGTACTGCAGACGTTGGAACCGTTCGGGTCCGGACGCCGTCAAGACGAGCGCGTCGGCACAACCGAGCATTTCAAGTGAGCGATCGGGTGTCGAAAAATAATAGTGTGATGTTTCTGTATTTTGAATGATATGAAACGCGTCGAACGAAGGGATCTCCCACGTGTATGAGGCAAGGACAGGTCGTTGCCATGCGCGTGCGCGTTTATGCGCTTGTTCGATTCGTTGTTTAATGTGTGTTTGAGTATCTGGCATATAAGAAAAGCCTCCTCAATCCGATGGAATATTCATCTTTTAGTGTATCATGACTTAACGGCTGGGCTGCCCGTCGAATGCTCGAGAAACATGAGTTGAGACGATTGAGGGACGGGCATTGACAGATTTTTTTGTGGAGACGTAAACTAACGAAGGGAGGGAAGTAGATGAAGAAGAGAGAGAAAGGTGCTTATTGGCGCATGATTCGTCCGCACACACTGACGGCGAGCTTTATTCCGGTGCTGTTAGGAACGTTTATCGTCGCCGGTCAAACCGATTTGAAATGGGGTCTGTTCTTGGCGATGCTCTTCGCCTCGATCTTGATTCAAATCGCGACGAATTTATTTAATGAATATTACGACTACAAACGCGGACTCGACCACGAAGGCTCGATTGGAATCGGCGGCTCGATCGTACGAGACGGGTTCACGCCGGGTCAAGTGCTCGGCATCGCGCTCGGGATGTATGGTGTCGCGTGTGTTCTCGGTCTGTTTCTTGCCGCTTCGACGAGCTGGCATTTGCTTTGGATCGGAGCGTTGTCGATGGTCGTCGGCTATCTGTATACGGGTGGTCCGCTTCCGATTGCGTATACGCCGTTCGGTGAACTTGTCGCCGGATTGTTCATGGGCTACGTCATCATCGGGATTTCAGGATATATCCAAATCGGTACGGTGACGACTGAGTTGTTGCTCGTGTCATTCCCGATGGCGCTCTTGATCGGAGCGATTTTACTAGCCAACAATATTCGGGACTTGGATAACGACAAGGTGAACGGACGACGCACGATTGCGTGTCTCGTCGGACATCGCCGGGCCGTGCTCGTTTTGGCCGGATTCTTTATCGTTGCGCTGATTGGTATCCTCGTCGCCGTATTCGTTTACGGGGTCACGCCTTGGGTATTGCTTTCGTTAATGACCGTTCCGATTATGATTCGTGCGGTGAAGCGTTTCTGGGTGAAACGTGAGCCGGCCGACCTGATGCCGGCGATGGCGATGACGGCGAAGGTCAACACGTTATTCGGGGCCTGGATGGTCATCGGATTAATCGTCGCACGCGTTATCGCATAAACATAGAGGAGGGGAACGATATGTCAGTCGTCAAAGACATGCTTGCGTTCAATGAACGGTTCGTGACAGAGAAGCAGTATGAGCAGTACGTGTCAGATAAATTTCCTGATAAGAAAATTGTCATTTTAACTTGTATGGACACACGGTTGACGTCGTTATTGCCACATGCGCTCGGTTTGAAGAACGGCGACGCGAAAATCATCAAAAACGCGGGCGCGGTATTGTCGCATCCGTTCGGATCGGTCATGCGTTCGATTCTCGTCGCCTTATACGCTCTCGGTGCGGAAGAGGTGATCGTTATTGGACATTACGATTGCGGCATGGCCGCTATCGACCCGAACGCGGTCATCGGCGAGATGGAGCGGCGCGGAATTGATCCGCAGACGTTACAGACGCTCAAAGCCTCAGGCATGGACTTGGAGAAGTGGTTGCACGGCTTTGACTCGGTCGAGGCGAACGTCGTCAACTCGGTCAGCCTGATCAAAAACCATCCGCTCCTGCCCCCGGGTACGGACGTCCACGGATTTGTCATCGATCCAGGAACGGGGCGACTCGATGTCGTAGAGGCATAATCATCCAATCTATGCAAAAAGGCGAGCTCCGTTTTGAGAGAGCTCGCCTTTTGTCATCCGTACGTGTTGACCGGAATATCTTTGTAGTCATCTTCGTCCGAGTCTTTCGACTTGGATTTTTTGTTTTTCTTATAGTTCTTCTCATACTCTTGCTCGCTCGGTGTTTTGAAGAAGCGTTGCCACGTGGCGTTGATCTCAGAGCCGATCAAGATGATCATGCCGGTCAACTGCAGCCAAAGCAACGTGACGATGATGCCTCCGAGTGATCCGTACGTCGAATCGTAGTTACCGAAGTTCGAGACGTATAGGCTAAAACCGAGTGAGACGAGCTGCCAAGCGATGACGCCGAAGATGGCGCCGGGGACGGTGCTTTTCCAAAACACGTGTTGTTGCGGTGCGATCTTATAAAAGATCGACAGCGTCAAGATTAAGATGACCGTCGTCAGCACGTAACGGAACACGTTGATCAAGACGACTTCGGCACCGGAAATCGGGATGTAGTCTGAAATGAATTCGATGATTTGTGAACCGAACACGTTCGAGATGATGAGTAGCAAGACGCCGACGCCGAGGAGGAACGTCAAGCCGAGGGCGATGCCTTTACTGACGAAGAAGTTGCGTTCGTTGTCCTCGCCATAGGCGTGGATTGCCATATTGATCAATCGTTCGACTCCTTTAGAGGCCGACCAAATCGCTAAAATCGCACCAATCGAGAGCAGTCCGCCTCGTGGCTCGCCGATCGCCTCAAAGATCCCTGATAAAAACTCGGTCGCCGCCGAACCTGGCGCCAGGTTATTTAACTGTTCTTGAAACGACGCTTGCGTGATGTCGAAGAACGAGAGCAACGCTAAAATAAAAATGATTCCCGGGAAAATGGATAAGAACCAAAAAAAAGCGAGCGTTGCCCCGTAATCTTGAACGTCATGCTCTTTAAAGCGACGAAACAACTCTTTCCCGAAGGTGAGCCAATTCTTTTTTTCTTTCACTTCTGTAGTGTCCATGCGCATATCCTCCTGAACGTTATCGTTAGAAACTATCTTTCCCGATTTGTCAGTAGGTTACACATTGATTCAGTCTTCGGCTAACGTTTTGTCAAAGAATCGTTCTGGATTGGTGGTGAGCAGCTCGGCTAAAGAAGGGGGTCTGACTGGCAGGCGGCTCAATGCGCTCCGCTTCACCCAAATCGGTGTGTACGAGCCGTTCGTCTGTTCAGCTTGGAACTCTTCGCCTGTACCGGTGCCGAATTCGCCATTTGTGACGCGGGCCCAAAAATAAGGATTCAATTCACCGTTGAAAGCGACGTAGGCGGCGACTCCTTCAAGCTCGACGTGGACACCGAGTTCTTCATAAGCTTCACGGACGGCAGTTTCTTCAGCCGTATGGCCAAGTTCGACACCGCCGCCAGGGAAGACGTAATAGAGTGCGTTTTCTTTTTCGCGTCGAATGAGCGCGACCTCATCGTGTTCGTTCGTGAGGATGATGGCGCTGCGTAATTTTGTTCTGACCAATGGGATCGTTCCTTTCGGTAGCTTATAGTGAACAAAACGCATCGACTCACCGTCGATGCGCTTTGTTAATCTGTCGTTGTTTGTTCTAACGATTCGTACATATCAGAAGTCAAACCGTTCTCATGAGAACCGATAACTTTTGCGGCGACGCGCATGCCGAGGCGGAGCGCGTCTTCAATCGAATGATGCTTCATCAATTCAGAGATGACGGCCGAGAAGAAAGAATCACCGGCGCCTGTTGAATCAGCGACTTTGACTTTTGTCGTCGGTACGTGTCCTTGCTCGTTCGTCCGGAGATCGACGTAGACGGCACCGAGCTCGCTCATCGTGACGATCGTGAGCGGCGCACCTTTCATCGCGAGCACTTCGGCGACGCGCAATGCGTCATCGACGGTGACGATTGACATATCAGACAGGATTTCGGCTTCTTCACGGCTACAGATGAAGCCGGTGAAGCCTTGAAGCAAGTGGCGATTTCGTTCGATGACGGACAAATGACCGCACACCCCGTAAAGCGGAAGCTTCATCTCGCGACAAAGTTCGATCGTCTCATTCAAGACGTTGACCGACAAATCGAGGTCGATGGCGACGGCTTCGCTTTCGGCGAACACCGTATCGATTCGGCGGAGGATACATTGTTCCATCATCGCTTCATCTGGTTGTTTCGAGATCGAGGTCTGGAGGTCGCCGTTATTGTCCATGACGGCGAGCCACATGCCCATTCCGTTATCCTCAAGCAGGTCGACGTGGTCGACGTTGACGTTTAAGTCGCGAAGCTCTTGAAGGACACCCATCCCGATTTGGTCGTTTGTGACGGTTGACACGAACCGGACGTCGTTACCGAGGACACCTAAGTTTTGCGCGACGTTACGGCCGGTTCCGCCGTTTGAGAACGCGATGTCCCCGACGTTTTTCGCATCTTTATGAAGCGGGGCGAACGATGTTCCTTTAATATCGACAAATACTTTGCCGATTACTGCAATCGTATTCATATGCTGTACCACCTTTAGCCAATCATCTATCTGTTATCGGTCTGTTAGACACATTATTCCCATTATAGCGAAATCGTCATTCGCTTTCAATGACGGTTTCAAACGCTGTCGAAATTTGTCAATCCCATGAAGAACTGAGCAAGCGCAGTCCGTTCAAAATGACGAGAATCGTTGACCCTTCATGACCGACGACGGCGAACGGCATGACGAGCAGCTCGAAGATGTTCGTCGCGATCAAAACGAGGATGACGCCGAGGGCGAACACGACGTTCTGCAAGACGATCCGGTTCAATTTACGGGATTGCTCGATCACTGAACTCAAGCGGACGAGATCGTTTTTCATGAGGACGACGTCAGCCGTCTCGAGTGCGGCGTCGGTTCCTTCGCCCATGGCGATCCCGACGTCTGCTGTCGCGAGGGCCGGGGCGTCGTTGATGCCGTCGCCAATCATCCCGATTGTGCCGTACTCTTGTTTTAACAGCTTGATTTGTTCGACTTTCTCTTCCGGGAGGCATTCGGCGATGTAGCGGGTCAAGCCCGCCTCCGTCGCGATGGCGCGTGCGGTCGCTTCATTGTCGCCTGTGATCATGATCGTCGCGATTCCGAGATGGTTCAAGCGCTCAATCGCTTGTTTGGCTTCCGGGCGTAACGTGTCACGCAGTGCGAATGCACCGATCGTCTGTTCATCGTCACTGACGAAGACGAGTGTGTGTCCGGCGGCTTTTAACCGTTCGACATCTTCGCGGTAGAAGTCACCGCTCCGGTCGGCGAACTTTTGTTTACCGACCCGGTAGGAAGTGCCGTCAATCGTCGCCTCGATGCCTGAACCGGTGATGTCTTTAAAGTGGTCCATGTCTCCCGTATGTTTGCCCGTGAACTTGACGAGCGCCTCGGCGAGCGAGTGCATCGAATGTTCTTCGATCAAACTGACGACGCGATAAACGTCTTCTGCTGCCATGTCAGGATGAACCAACGCCGTTTGGACGACCGGCTTACCGATTGTGAGTGTTCCGGTCTTATCGAAAGCGATCGCTTTGAGGCGTCCCATGTTCTCGATGTGGACACCGCCTTTGAACAAAATCCCGTGTTTAGCGGACGAGGCGATGGCGGCGAGCGCGGCCGGTGTGATCGCCGCGACGAGGGCGCACGGTGAGGCGACGACGAGCAGGATCATCCCGCGGTATATGCTCGTTTCGAGCGACCACGAAGTGAGGACGGGGCCGAGCAAGATGATGGCCGTGACCGAGATGAGCACGATCTGGACGTATCGTCCTTCGTAGCGGTCGATGAACTGGGCCGACGGTGATTTTTCTTCTTGGGCTTGCTGCACCATCTGAATGATCTTTTGGAACAATGTCTCGGTGGCGAGTTTCGTCACCGATAACGTGAGCACCCCGTTCAAGTTAACACTTGAACCGAACACTTCGTCGCCGACGGTCCGGTCGACCGGAATCGATTCCCCGGTGATGGCGGCTTCTTCGACGGAGGCGGTCCCGCTCAAAATGCGTCCGTCGACCGGGATGCGTTCACCCGGCCGGACGTAAATCCGGTCGCCGACTTTTAAGTCATCGATGTGGACGACTTCGAGACCGCCGGCTGCATCGAAACGGGTCGCTTGTTCCGGTTGGAGTTCCATCAACGATTCGAGCGCCCGCTCGTTTTTGTTCAGCGTGTACGTCTCGAGTGCACCGGACAAGGCGAAGATGAAGATGAGGATCGCGCCTTCCATCCAATAGCCGATCGAGGCGGCACCGATCGCCGCGATGATCATGAGCAGCTCGACGTTCAATGATCGGGTTTCCCACGTATCGGTCAGTCCTTCTTTGGCTTTGGCGTAACCGCCGATCAAGAAGGCGGTCAAGTAGAGCGTGACGTAAATCCAAGTGGCTCCGTCTTGTCTTTCTGCGAGATATGCGAGTACAATCAATACACCGCTGATGAGCGCCATGATGAGCTCGATATGTTCGAACCAGTTGGCCCGTTTGAAGACGTGGCTTTTTTCTTGTGCAGTAGTTACCTGTACGTTCATAGTGACACCTCTTTCTAATTGAGAATATATATCAGTTAAATGATAATGACTGAGGATGATTATCATTATCTTTTGTTGTTTTAAAGGGTTTTACATCCGTTTTCTTCACGTCTCTTATTTATAATGATTATCATGTGAGTCTATTTTATCATCATTCATAACAACTCACAAACTAAAAGATTAAGGAGATTTCGTGTCATGCAAAATATTTTTCAACGCTCTTGGAGCGTCACGCTGTTGGCGTTGTTCAACACGTTTTTATGGGGCAGTGCTTTCCCGTTCATTAAATTAAGTTATGAGGCGTTAGACATCGGGGCAGGCGAGTACGGCCAACAACTGTTCTTTGCCGGCGAACGGTTTTTACTGGCTGGTATTCTGTTGCTCGTGATCAGCCGGCTCGTCTTCAAGCGGCCGATCCGATTGAATGCGGAAAAATTGAAGGCATACGCACACTTAGGGGCGTTCTTGACGTTTTTGCAATATCTGTTCTTCTATATCGGATTATCCATCTCGACCGGGGTGCAAGGGTCGATCATCGCCGGCTCGACATCGTTCTTCCAAATGGCGCTCGCACATTTCCGCTATGAAGATGATCGGTTGAACCGGTTGAAAGGCATCGCGCTCACCCTCGGCTTCTCAGGAATCGTCATCGCGAACTGGCCGACAGCAAGCTCGGAAATCGGTTTTGGAATCGGTGAGATCCTTCTCATCTTGGCGATGGTGTCTGGCGCGTTCGGGAACTTGGTCGCGAAAGACTACTCGCGACATCATGACGTCGCCCCGATGACCGCTTGGGCGATGGTGATCGGTTCGCTCGGTCTGTTGATCGTCGGATTTATCCTTGACCCGGGAGGCGTATTCTTGCCTTACACGGTCAAGACGCTATTGTTCCTGTTATACCTCGCATTGTTATCAGCGGTCGGTTTCACGTTGTGGAACACGCTCATGAAGCACAACCCGGTGAGCCGGGTGTCGCTCTATATGTTCTTTGTTCCCTTGTTCGGTGTCCTATTATCGAGTTTACTGCTCGGTGAGACGATTCCTTGGAACGCGCTCGTCGGGTTGCTATTCGTCATCGCCGGCATCTACTTGTCAACGTATTTTCAAGGTCGTCGTCGGCCGGGCGGCTCTGTTGCGAAATGAGTTCGAGGTACAGTTGACGGAAGTTTATTTTCATGACAAAATATATTAAAAATTCTGAAAATTTTTCAGTTATGAATCGGTCTTCGTTGTAAAGACTTGCGTACGACAAGTTAACAGAAGGGAGGGTTTGTGCCATGACGAGAAATTTGATTGTCCGAAACATCCTCGTGTCGCGCCAGCCGCGAGACGAGTACGTCAAGTACGTGATGAAGTGCGTGAGTCGCGGATTGAAAGAACATCACGACCAAGTCGATGTGCGCGCCGTCAGGCAAGGCGATGACATCCAGACGAAGTGGCAAATCAACGATCGTGTCATCGAGGTGACGCTCAAGTCCGACGTATTGGCATCGCTCGATACGGAGCCGTTCGCTCTCGATGAGGTGTTCATCCGGGCATTCGAACGAAACGATGTCAGAGTCGGGCCGCCAAACGAATGACAAACGAAAAGGATGAATCTCCGCGGAGACTCATCCTTTACTTATGCTTCGATCGGTTTGGCTTTTGACGTGAACAGGCTGATCGACAGGATGCCGAGGATCAAGGCGTACATGAGGAAATATACTTCTTTAGGCAACGCGACCCAAAACGCACCGATCATCGGACCGCTGATCGACCCGACACTGAACGAGATGCTGTACAGCATGTTGCCGGTCGGTAAGAGTGAGCGGGGCAACACTTCCGTCATATGGGCGAGGCCGAGCGAATAAGTGGAACCGAGTCCGGCACCGGCCAAGGCAAACAAAACGAGCAACCACAAATAGTTGTCGACGGCGAGGTTCGCGAGTGCGAACAAGAGCGTACCGAGCGTCAAGACAATTTGAAGGACGCGTTTCTTCCCGAAGTGATCGGCGAGCCGTCCGAGCGGCAACTGGACGATGATGGACGCGACGATGAACGTCGTGATGAGCGTGCTCGTCTGTGCGAGCCCGATGTCGTTACGGACGGTGAAGATCGGCAAGTTCGCATTCAGGCTCGCTTCAAGAAAGCCGTATGTAAAAGCCGGGAGCAGCGTGTACCCGGCGCCGATCAAGACGAGGCGGATGCGTCCGGTCGAATCCGTCTTCACTTTCTCCGCTTCGGGGTACTCGTTGTCGACCTTGAAGATAAGGAAGAGTGATCCGAGACAGAAGAAGATCAAGATGAGGAACGGGAGCCAAAAGTGAATATCGACGAGCGGGGCGATCAACGGACCGACCGCGAACCCGAGACTGAACGACATCCCGTAATACGCCATCGCCCGGCCGAGACTCCGTTTCTCGCTCACGGACGTGACCCACACTTGCGAGCCGTAGTGAAGCGCCGAGTCCCCGAATCCGATGACGAAGCGCATGACGGCCCACATGAGCAGTGACGGCCAGAGCGGTAAAAAGAACGTGGCGAGCGCCGTCAACACGATGCCGAGCACGATCGTCGGGCGGAATCCGTATTTGCGGACGAACCGTTCGAGTAGCGGCGCCGAGACGATGATGCCCAAATAGAGCATCGTCGCGTTCAGTCCGTTCAGCCAGGCCGGGTTGCCGTCACGTTCGATTAATGTGGATAGTAAAGGGATGAGCGCCCCTTGAATCAAGCCTGAAATAAAAACGACGAGCAATAAGATCGAAAAACGAAACCGTTCCATAGTTCACCTCATATACAAAAATAAAAAGCTGAGAGGTCTCAGCTTTTTGGTTCATCAATCGGTTGGGGAGTATGATTTATTTGCAGTAACTCGTCGTCCCAACTGCCTTGACTGAATACTTCATCATGGTCTACTTTGTCCGAAACGAATGCGGCTGTCAATAAGATGCTGAGCACGCCTCCGAAAATGATGATTCCCATGACGGTAACGATGAACACATAGATCGCTGTCATCATCGAACACCTCGATTCGTTTTATATACTAAATATTTCCCGGATCGAAATAATTAAAACGAGTGGGCGACACGTTGTCTAAAGTCGACTGTCGGATAGTACGCTTGTTTGACGAGTGCGTTCGGTCCGAGGCATTTGACGGCGGGACAATGGCACGACAGTGTGGCGTTCAACGCGCTGTTCGTCCATTGATCGTACGCGTCTTGGAACGACGTATCGTACAACGTGCCGAGTGTGCCGAGTTCGTCTCCGAAGTCGGTGACGATGATCTGACCGTCAAAAATGTTCGTGTTCAACCGGGAGCGTCCGTCCGGGTCGTTGCGGACCGTCACGTTTTTCGCGGTCGAGAGTCGCCGCAGTAAGGCGCGGTCGGCTTCTGAGTCCGAGCAGGCGTAAAACGGCAACGTTCCAAACAGCATCCAGACGTTCTCGTCCCGAATGTCGAGTACGTCATGGATAGCTTGACGGATCTCGTCGAGAGAGGCCGACTCGAGCGCGCTAGCGAAGTCTGCGGGGTACATTGGGTGCAATTCTACTCGCTGGCAACCGAGCGAGACGATTTCCTCGTGAATCTCTTGTGAACTACTCACCACTTATTTGCTTCGCAACTTGAAGTGGGAGCTTCTTGGGAAGACCGTGCTTTGACCAGCCACGGTTGTGGACCAAGCTCGTCGGGCAGTCCCTGCCCTGGAGTGTTTCAGTCG